>JAFOWI010000105.1 GCA_017425985.1 Bacteroidaceae bacterium
AGGACACAACGCGTATTATAAATTCTTTTTAAGATATGCTTTTGCTTTTTCCAAATCTTCAGGAGTGTCGATACCAATGGTTTCTTCTTCGGTTACAGCCGTCTTAATGACGTATCCGGCCTGAAGCCAACGCAACTGTTCCAAGGATTCGGCAGCCTCGAGTTGTCCATAAGGAATTTGAGTAATTTGCTTTAAGACTTCAGTTCTGTAAGCATAAAGCCCAATGTGCTTGTAGAACACATGTTTTTCCAACCAGTTTTCGCGTGCAACTCCTCTAAGGTAAGGAATTACGGAACGACTGAAGTACATCGCATTCATCTGATTATCTATAACCACCTTGGGTGAGTTTGGATTTTCCAATGCTTCAATACCATCTGTGGGAGTGAAGGGCTTGATTAAAGTTGCGATTTGCGCCTTTTCATCATTAAAGCACGTCTTAATCGCATCAAGTTGCGAAAGCGAAATAAAAGGTTCGTCGCCTTGAATATTGACAACAACATCGTAATGTTGATGCTCAGCTTCCAATGATTCTAATGCTTCACAACAACGGTCTGTTCCACTCTTATGATGAACACCCGTCATCAAACAACGCCCTCCAAATGCCAATACTGCATCATAAATACGCATATCGTCAGTGACAACATAAGCATCGTCAAAAGCCTTTACGACTCTTTCATAAACATGCTGCACGATTGGTTTGTTATCAAGCATGGCTAATGGCTTTGCCGGAAAACGAGTAGAGGCATATCTTGCTGGAATTAATGCTAAAAATTTCATGACGTAATAATATTTTTCTTTAATATTTAACTTACTCTAAAATCAGTTCTAAAACAAGGTCATTTTATAAACCTTTATATCAAAACTTATTCAAAAAAAGATTCAATGTCTTCGTCTTGCTGAGCAGGTTGCTGAGTGGGTTGTTTCGCAGAGGGTTGTTTCAAGACCGGCTGCTGAACATCTTCAATCAGAAGCGACTCTTTCGGTTTCAATGCTGACAAAACGGTTGAATCCACGTCAAATTTTTCGTCTTGTCGATAGCCAATCAAAGAATCTGCATAAACCTGCTTCATATACTCTGCCCAAACAGGGAGTGCAGTTGAAGCACCTTGCCCCAATGCCGTTGTTGTAAAATGAATGTCGCGTTCTTCTCCACCTACCCAGCAAGCTGTAACCAAACGGGGAACAACTCCTACGAACCATCCATCCGAATTGCTGTTCGTAGTACCCGTCTTTCCGGCTATAGAGGCATCAAACTTATAACGATAACGCAGGCGAATTCCAGTTCCTTCATTGACAACAGCCTGAAGCATATCCAACATTTTATAACAACTTTCTTCACTAATCACTTCATTCATGCGTGGCGAGAAATCTGCAACAATATTGCCATTGATATCTTCAATATGTGTCACTAAAATTGGAGCACAACGAATACCTTTGTTCGCAAAAGTTGTGTAAGCACTTGCCATTTCAGCCACAGTAATGTCGCAACTACCCAAACATAGCGCCAAAGATGGATAAATATCAGCATTCGCAATTCCGTATTCCTTTAAATATTTAGCCAATCTGTATCCATCGGGATCTGACTGATACATCAACTCTGCTGTAATCCAGTTATTGCTCTGACTCAATCCCCACTTCAATGTTACATACTCACCATATCTACTCTCTCCAGAATTTCGCGGAGTCCAGGTGTTGTCCCCCACCTGATAAGTACGCTGAATATTGCGTATTGTATCAGTTGGCTGCATGCCGTCTTCCATCGCCATTGCATAGACAAATGGCTTCATTGTAGAGCCTACTTGTCGGCGACCTACTGACGCCATATCGTATTGGAAATACGTATAATTCAAACCTCCAACGTAAGCTTTTACATATCCTGTTGACGGCTCGATTGAGACTAATCCCGAACGCAGGAATTTCTTATAATAACGTATTGAATCCATCGGAGTGAGAATAGTATCTTTCGCTCCTTCGTATGAGAATACCGACATTTCTACAGGAGTTTCAAATGCCGTTTTGATTTCAGCGTCTGTAGCTCCTGCGGCCTTCATCTTTTGATAACGTTCGCTCTGTCGCATCGTACGTTCAAGGATTTCCTGAACCTGAGCCTTCGTTAAATTATTCGAATACGGGAAATTTGAAGATTTACGTCCACGCTCAAACTCCTTTTGCAAATACAATCCTACGTGTCGCCACATTGCATCTTCTGCATAAGCTTGCATACGTGAATCTATTGTCGTATAAACCTTCAAGCCATCAGTGTACAAATCATAGTTCGAACCATCTTTTTTCTCGTTCTTATTACACCAGCCATACAATGGATTAGTAGCCCAAGCTAAAGAATCTTCATAATATTGCTGTCTTTGCCATGACTTATATCTGCTCTTATTAGGTTGTTTTGCTGTTAAAACTGTTCGCAAATATTCCCTCAAATATGTCCCAAGTCCTTGCTTATGATCGGCTCTTTTAAAATTTAATTTAAGGGGAAGTTGCTGCAAACTATCGGTTTGTTCAGCTGTAAGAAAACCAGACTTCTGCATTTGCGCAAGTACCACATTTCGACGTTGACGAGCACGCTCATTGCGACGTACAGGATTATAATAAGAAGGATTCTTACACATGCCGACCAAGGTCGCACCTTCTTCAATATTAAGTTCAGATGGCAATTTACCGAAATAAACCTGAGCCGCTGTTCGAATACCTACTGCATTATAAAGAAAATCAAAATAGTTCAAATAAAGCATTAGGATTTCCTCCTTCGTATAACTACGCTCCAATTCAACTGCAATGACCCACTCTATTGGTTTTTGCAACAAACGTTCAAAAGTTGTTTCGGCTTTCTCCGAATAAAGCTGTTTCGCTAATTGCTGCGTAATCGTACTTCCACCACCAGCATTAGCCTGCTGCAAAATACCACGTTTAATGATTGCTCTTAACAAAGCTTTCACATCGACTCCAGAATGCTCATAAAAGCGCTCATCTTCTGTTGCTATCAAAGCCTTTATTAATGATGGAGAAATTTCATTATAATCAACAAACACACGATTTTCACTGCGCGACCAAGTTCCCATCAACTTACCATCAGCTGATACAATTTGCGTAGCATAACGACTGATTGGATTCTGCAATTCCTCCAAATCAGGCAAATACCCAATCCAACCTTTTGTAATACCATAAAAGGCAAGAACAACAGTCCCAACCACACTAAAGAAAATAAGCCAAATTGTAATAAAAAACTTTTTACGCATATTATTCATAGATATTCGTCACTAAAACGAATCATTTTCAAAATTATAAACCAATCTAAATTGTTGGAGTTAATCACTAATGTTTCTTGATATAGAATTGCGGTATATTCGCTAACTGAGCATTCAGACTTAAGCCGAATAAAAGGGGAAACTTCTATCAATCGGATACAATAATTAGAAAATCTTGTAATACTATTATTACATCTTCCCTAATTTTTCCTCCAACCCATCCATATATGCACGCCACAACCTCGGAATATCAGCCCAACTCCATGCTTTGGAAAAAGGTGCAGTGAATAACGCTGTAAAAATATACCCAATTACTCCATTAAAACCGCGTAAATAACGCACACCCCAATTTTTTCCGTAATGATGATTTAAGTAAGTAGAATTTCGTATCTGATAATATCGTTTCCACTTCTTCTTTATAGAACGCTCTGCCCAACTATCATTACTGAAAAAATTATATTTATCCATTAAAGCATCCGGCACATAAAGAATTTTATACCCAGCCATAATTGTTCGCAGACAATAGTCCGTATCATCGCAAAAAATAAATAGCTCTTTATTGGGTAATCCTATTTTCTCCACCACGCTTCTTCTTATCAATGGTCCTTCAAAAGCAGTTCCGGCAACGAATATTGGAACATTCACACGTTCATTCACCAAACGGTGCTTATACATTGATGCGAATGGATTTTTCAGATTATAGTCTTGAAAGTCATGGCAGAAAATTTGCTCATCAACCAATCTTCTCGGTGCCAACATACCGATGTCTTCAGTATCTGCATGATTCAACAATGTTTCCAAACATTTACTCCTTGGGAAAACATCATCATCCATACACCAAATCCAATCAGCACCTAATTGATAAGCATAACTTATGCCGGTATAAAATCCTCCAGAACCTCCCACATTTTCCTGATGAATCACGATTAAATCCTTTTGCGAATCCAACCATTCGCCAGTTCCATCAGTACTTCCGTTATTAACCACGACGATAGAAGTCACCGGCTTATTTTGGCGCAAGCACTGGATACTTCTTTTTAAAAGTTCACATCTATTAAAAGTAACAACTACAGCTACAACTTTCATGCCAAACTTTAACTAATTAATACTTTCCATCAATCTTCCCTGGTTGAGCACTTCTATATGCCACCAACAGGTTGTAACATTGCTCAACATCAAATCCACGGGCTTTGCCATATTCTTCAGCAATCCAACGATGCATCTGTGGAGTAGCTGGAAGTCTTTCAAGATTCTTACATCCGGCTTCAATAGATAAGGGACCTATCAACAAGCGATTTAAATCAACCAATTCCAAAACTACTTGCTCTCCAACCTTTTCGAATAAAATATTACCACGACCAAAATCCTTATGAGCATACCCATTGTTATGAAGCAATGCCGACAAA
>JAFOWI010000106.1 GCA_017425985.1 Bacteroidaceae bacterium
AGTGCGAAGTTATAAAAAAAATTAATTACCTTTGCACGCGATAGACCGTCCGTCTGCTTCGATTTACTTAAATCAAGTGCGAAGTTATAAAAAAAATTAATTACCTTTGCGCAATGATGCGCATTTTCACAACATTTTTTAAGCATAAGCTCCAAGCATGCGGTACAATCGCCACGATAGCCTGCTCCGTCTTGAGCTTAATGCTCACCGTCAGCACTGCTTGTCAGGCGCAAACAACAAGAAGTTTCTGTTCCGACATCCACACTCCACAAATCAACATTGCCGGAGCCTGGAACTCCCTCCCTATACTCACTATCAAGGGAAATCAGCAGGTTGAAATCAGTTTCGATGACTTGGGCGAGGAACCTCAGCGCTACTACTACCGCATAGAACACTGCGACGCCCACTTCCGGCCAACGGAAAACCTCTTTGAAAGTGCCTACCTACAAGCTACCGACGCAGCTCAACTGCTTGAAGACTATGAGCCCTCGCGCAATACAACCGTCAATTATTATCACTACAACTTCAAGCTGCCCAATGCAGACATGAAGATGCTGATTTCAGGCAACTACCGCATCACGATTGAGCGCGACGACGATGAACGCACTCCCATCATCGAAACATACCTAATGGTGCTCGACGCTAAAACATCAGTCAAAGCTACCGTCACAACCAACACCGACATTGATTGGAACCAACAACACCAACAACTAACCATCGAAGTAGAGCACTCAAGACTCAATCTCCACAATCCACAACAACAAATTCAATGCGTTGTACTCAAAAATCGTGATTGGAAGAGCGCTGTTTGGCTATCTGCTCCCGCTTACTCAACCGGCAATTCTGTAAAATGGATGCACACCAAAGAACTCATATTCAAAGCCGGAAACGAATGGAGAAAATTCGAGAATCTTTCGACCTCAGAGGCTTCACTACATACAGAATCCATAGCATGGAATCCGGAATTGAACCTCTACGAAGCCAATCTATACGTAGATGAACCGCGCAAAAACTACCTTTTTGATAAAGACCACAACGGTGCCTTCTACATAAGAAACATTGATGGATACGACAACAACACTGAAAGCGAATACATAAATGTTCACTTCACGCTCAACACTCCACAACGATTGAACAATAATATTTATGTAACCGGCGCATGGGCTACCAGCAACAACCGCGAAACTTATCGCATGCGATACAACGCTGAGAGCAATGCCTATGAAGCTAATATATTGCTCAAACAAGGGTACTACAATTATTACTATTACTCTGAAGCAGACGACATTGAAGGCAATTTCTACGAAACAGAAAACGAATACACCATATTAGTTTATGCCACACAACCCAACATGCGCTACACTCAACTCGTAGGAATGGGACAAATAAAAAGTGGGAAATAAACCATGGTAAATTAACGCTCTTAATATAACGCAACAAAAAATGAATATTGTATTTCTCGATAGTTACACGCTCAACCCTGGCGATTTGAGTTGGGACGTGTTTCAATCTTTTGGCAACTTCACCACATACGACCGCACCTCGCCCTCTGAATTCTTTGAGCGCGCAAAAGATGCCGACGTGATTATCACGAATAAAGTGCGCATGGGTGAGTCGGAATTTGCCCTGCTTCCCAAGTTGAAATTAGTGCTCGTAGCGGCAACGGGATATGACGTTATTGACACACTTGCCGCAAGAAATCATGGCGTATGCGTGTGCAATTGCGCGGGTTATAGTTCGCGTGCCGTTGCTCAGATGGTGTTTGCCCAATTGCTTGAAGTGTGCTCCTCCGTTGGCCATTACGCACGCCTCAACGCCGAGGAAAAGATGTGGGCAAAGAGTCGCGACTTTTGTTGTTGGCACAACCCCTTGACCGAACTTTGCGGAAAGCGCTTGGCTATCGTGGGATATGGCAACATTGGGCGCGAGGTAGAGCGCTTGGCAAAAGCTTTCTACATGGAGGTTTATGCCGTAAGTTCAAAACCTCAAAGTGCGCTCCCTGAGGGTGTTACAAAATTGAGTCTTGAAGATGCCGTAGCAACGTGCGATGTAGTGAGTCTTTGTTGCCCCCTCACGAAGGACAATGAGCGCATGATCAACGCGGCACTCCTCAAAAAGGCCAATCCCAACCTTATCATTGTCAACACGGCGCGCGGCAAACTCATTGACGAACCTGCCATGGCGGAAGCGTTGCGTGAGAATCGCATAAAGGCCTTCTGTGCCGACGTGCTTTCAAGCGAACCTCCTGCGCTCGACAATCCCCTACTCTCCGCACCTCGCACCTTTATCACGCCCCACATTGCTTGGGCCACACGCGAAGCACGCGGACGCATCATTGACATCCTTGTAGGCAATCTCAAGGCATTTATTGAAGGCTCTCCCACGAATGTGGTGAATTAAAATCTGAGAACTCCGAATACTCCAAGAACTCTGAGAACTCCGAGAACTCTGAGAACTCCGAGAACTCCGAACAACTTATACTCCCTAAACCTCACATCCCCAAATATGTTATTCGACATCAGTTTCTACTCTGCTTGCGACTACATCGGTACGCTTGCTTTCGCCATCTCTGGCGTGCGCCTGGCTTCGGCAAAGCGCTTTGACCTCTTTGGTGCTTACATCGTAGGTATTGCCACGGCAATTGGTGGTGGTACTACGCGTGACATTATGCTCAATGTGCCCATTTTCTGGTTGAAGGACCCCACTTATTTGCTCATTTGCGCCTTTGCCGTATTTTGGGTTATCGTGTTCCGCAAGCACTTGGTGAAGCAGGACAACACGTGGTTTATCTTCGACACCATCGGTCTTGCCGTATTCGCCATTACGGGTATTGAGAAGACGCTCGATAATGGTTTCCCCTATTGGACAGCTATCCTCATGGGCACACTCACGGGCGCCGGAGGTGGTGTGTTGCGTGATATTTTCATCAACGTAGAGCCCCTCATTTTCCGCAAGGAAATCTATGCGCTTGCGTGCGTAATTGGTGGTATTTTCTATTGGGTGTGCCACGAATTTTTGGGTTTCAACTACGTATGGTCGGGTATTGTTTGCGCGGGAGCGGTCATCGTTATGCGCTTGCTTGCCGTGCGCTTCCACCTCCACCTTCCCACATTGAAGGGAGAAGACTAATCGCCTCACATATTAGGATTTATGGCAAAGAAAGAAACGATTCAAACGCCGCGCCTCACGCCCGAGAGCAAGGAGGACATTCGTCGCGCCATTGAAGTGATGAACAAGGGCGGCATCATCCTCTACCCCACCGACACGATTTGGGGACTTGGATGTGACGCCACGAATGCCGATGCCGTACGTCGCATCTACGAAATCAAGCAACGCACGGACGCTAAGGCGCTCATCTCGCTCGTTGACTCTGAAACGAAGGTGCAATTCTATGTAAAAGAGGTGCCCGAAGTGGCATGGGATGTAATGGAACTCTCCGAGCGCCCCATGACCGTAGTGTTTGACGGGGGTCGAAACCTTGCGCCCAACCTTTTGGCGGAAGATGGTTCCGTGGCCATCCGCATCACAAAGGAGGCATTTAGCAAGGAATTATGCATGCGCATGAAGCGCGCCATCGTTTCTACGTCGGCAAACATTAGCGGACAACCTGCGCCCCGTTGCTTCCCCGAAATATCGGAAGAAATCAAGGCGGCGGTAGATTATATTTGCACGTCTCGACAAGACGAACCGCCCACACAAACGGCCTCAAGCATCATTAAATTGGGAGTTGGCGGAGAAGTTACCATCATACGATAAAAAAATAAAAAGGGTATTTGAGAAACTCACCTGAATTATGTTTCAGTTCTTAAGAATATGGTGTAACAAACACCTCACACCAAGGCAATTCATCCTCGTTCTCAGCCTTTTCGTGGGTATCGGTGCGGCGCTTGCGGCTCAGGCGCTAAAGGGACTTATTCACGAAATCGAAGGGTTGCTCACGCATAGTTTTGACACGACGCAATCTAACTGGCTCTACCTCGTTTATCCCGTGGTTGGGATTTTCCTTACCGCCCTGTTTATCAAGTACATTGTGCGCGATGACATCGGTCATGGTGTGACCAAGATTCTCTATGCCCTCTCGCGCAAACAGGGTCGCATTCGTAATCACAATTGCTTCACGAGCGTCATAGCCTCGGCCATCACCATCGGTTTTGGGGGTTCGGTAGGGGCAGAGTCACCCATCGTGCTTACGGGTTCGGCCATCGGTTCTTCGCTTGGCAAGGCCTTTAAGTTAGATCATAAGACGTTGATGCTCCTCATAGGGTGTGGTGCGTCGGGTGCCGTTGCTGGTATTTTCAAGGCGCCTATTGCTGGTCTTGTCTTCACGCTTGAGGTGTTGATGATTGACCTCACAATGGCTTCGCTTCTCCCCTTGCTCACGAGTTGCATCACCGCCACCTGCCTCACCTACTTCCTTTCGGGCGACATGCAGGCACTCTTCCCCTTCAAACTCAACACGCCCTTTACCGTACAAGATGTACCCACGGTGATTCTCCTCGGCATCTTCTGCGGATTGATTTCACTCTATTTCACCAAGGCGATGAATGCTTTTGAAAAGGTATTTGGTCGCTATTGTAAGGGAATGTTCTCGCGCTTGGCGTTGGGCGGTTCGGTGTTGGCATTGCTCATCTACCTCTTCCCCCCGCTTTATGGAGAAGGTTACTCAACGATCACCCTGCTCCTCAATAGTTCGGGACAGGAGAATGCCACGGATGTGCTCAACAACTCCTTCTTCTACGGACATTCGGAATTCCTGTTGCTCTACCTCGGCATGATTCTCCTCACCAAGGTGTTTGCCACTTCGGCCACGAATGGTGGTGGCGGTTGCGGGGGAACCTTTGCGCCCAGCCTTTTCTTGGGATGCATCGGTGGATTTATCTTTGCCCAATTGTGGAATAATTATGGGCTGTGGGATGTAGCAACGCCCGAAGAAAACTATGCCTTGATGGGCATGGCGGGAGTGATGTCAGGCGTGTTCCACGCACCACTCACGGGGGTCTTTCTCATTGCCGAACTCACGGGGGGCTACGACCTCTTCCTCCCATTAATGATTGTGTCGGGTGCCTCCTACCTCGTCATCCGCTCGTTCGAACCTCATAGCATCTACGCCATGCGTCTCGCGCGCCGAGGCCAACTCCTTACGCACGACAAGGACAGTTCGGTACTCACGCTCATGTCGCTTGATGAAGTGATTATCAAGGATACTCCTACGCTTACGGCCGACATGAACCTCGGCCAACTCGTGCGTATCATCTCCAACGAGCGCTCGGATGTATTTGCCGTAGTAGATAAGAAGAACATGCTCGTAGGAGTCATCGGCCTTCGAAGCATTCGCAAGATTGTTTTTCGTAGCGAACTCTACCGCCTCTACACGGTGGACCAACTCATGCACACGCCCACCATCCTCCTCTCAACGGCCGACCCCATGCAAGTGGTGATGGACAAACTCGAACAAACTACTTACTCCACCCTCCCCGTACTTAACACCGACAACACCTTCGCCGGCTTCGTGTCACGCACGAAATTCTATGCTCACTACCGACAGGTGATGAAGGATTTTTCGCAAGAATAAACACTCATGACCAAACAAGACCTACGCATCATCTACATGGGCACTCCCGAATTTGCCGTGGAGAGCCTTCGTGCCCTCGTTGAGGGCGGTTATAACGTGGTGGCGGTTGTCACCATGCCCGACAAACCCATTGGACGCCACCAAACGGAACTCCAAGCCTCACCCGTGAAGCAATACGCCGTGTCGCAAGGTCTTCGCGTGCTTCAACCCGAGCGCTTGAAGGACGAAGCCTTTGTCAACGAACTCCGCGAACTCCGTGCTGACCTCCAAATCGTGGTTGCTTTCCGTATGCTCCCCGAAGTAGTGTGGAACATGCCCCCGCTCGGCACCTTCAACCTCCACGCATCACTCCTCCCCCAATATCGCGGAGCGGCACCTATCAACTGGGCCGTCATCAATGGCGATACGGAAACAGGCATCACCACCTTCTTCCTCCAACACGAGATTGACACGGGCAACGTCATCCAACAGGTGCGAGTGCCTATTGCCGACACGGACAATGTGGAAATCGTTTACGACAAACTCATGCGCCTCGGTGGAACGCTCGTGACGGAAACCGTGGACAACATCCTTGCGGGCACCGTTCGCCCCATTCCGCAAGAGGAAATGGCACCCTGTGGGGAACTCCGCCCTGCGCCAAAAATCTTTAAGGAAACATGCCGCATCGATTGGCAAGCGGGCGTAAAGCGCTGCTACGACTTCATACGCGGACTCTCACCCTACCCCGCCGCATGGACGGAACTCACCACGGCGGGCAAAACGCAGGTGCTCAAAGTGTATGAAACCGAAAAGGAATTCGCCACCCACCATCATCCCCTCGGCACACTCCACACCGACGGAAAGACCTTCCTCAAAGTGGCCCTCGCCGACGGCTACCTCCACCTACGCCAAATCCAATTGGCTGGCAAAAAACGCATGGCCATCACCGACTTCCTACGCGGCTTTAAGGCGGATGGCGAAATGAGGGTGGAATAATAAAATACCAAAAAACAGACTTTAGTGACAATTCTCACCATTGTGGAACATAACTAAACTCCATACAAAATCTGTTCTATGATTTCTTATTATAATCTCATTTTGCAATATCTACAAACGCCAGTATAGTTCCTCTCTATATCCACATAGATTTAATCTATTTGCGCAATTCAAAATTACTGTTTATCTTTGCATCATCAAAAAAGACAAATTGATAATTAAACAAAGATAATACAAGATGTCTTAGTACTTAACAAGAAAACTCGCTAATTCAAAAACAATTAATTCTATGGAAGCAAAAAACACAGTAATCACAACATTAAAAAATGCAGGAGAACCCCTCAATGCAGGTAAAATAGCCGAACTCAGCGGACTCGACCGTAAGGATGTGGACAAGGCGATGAAGCAACTCAAGGAAGAAGGCACTATCATATCACCCGTGCGTTGTAAATGGACACTTGCATAAACAAATTAAGCGTATAGGTCATTTTGTAAACTATAAACATGTATGTAGTGTTCAATAGTTCAAATTACATGCTGAAATTCTGATACGCGATTTGACTATATCTACAGCTCAATTACCTTTACTTTACAATCTGAAACATAGTGAATTCTGCTGCGGAGCAAATCCACGAGGAATAGGATGAAGCATGTTAAATCAAATGGGGATTGTCCGCAATGGACTGTCCCCATTTTGTTGTTGTTAAATATACTACTCGTCATTCAATGCCAAGAAAAACCCATTTATAAATATTACTGTCCGCTAAAACTTATCGAATCAGAAAAAAGAAAGGGCTGATCTCCGATTTTGGAGTTCAGCCCTTTTTGGTTATCTTTGAGTTACCACACTTAAAGGTTAACCATGAGCAAAAGTACACATTTCTTCGGACAGCCGATATATGGCCAGTTTACAAAGTTCTTAAACAAGGACAAGATTCTTCAAATTAGCCGCAATCATGGTGGTGAGAGGTATGTAAAGAGTTTCGATGGCTTCACACACCTACTGACAATGCTCTATGCTGTGATAATGCGTTTTGATTCACTGCGTGAAATAGAGACATCTATGATAGCCGAGGCCCGCAAACTTCATCATATAGGCATAGAAACCGTCCCCAAACGCAGTACTTTGTCTGATGCCAATACTAGACGCCCAGAAAAAGTCTTTGAGGAGGTCTACCGTGACCTCTATGAGGCAAACAAGTCCAAACTTACCTCGGACAGCCGTCAAGGGGGGACAGAGGAATGGATGAAACGCCTAAGAATCATTGATTCCACGACCATTACCTTGTTCTCCAACTTGATATTCAAAGGTGTCGGACGTCACCCGAAGACGGGTAAGAAGAAAGGTGGCATTAAGGTGCATGCTGTTATACATGCCAATGAGGGTGTTCCGTGTGATGTAGAGTTTACCTCTGCTGCAACCAACGACTCCTTTATGCTCGTGCCTTCAAGGTTTTCTGAAAAAGAGATAACCGCAATGGATCGAGCTTATATCAACTATGAAAAGTTTGAGGAACTTACGGTACGCAATCTGGTTTATGTCACAAAGATGAAGAAGAACCTCAAATATGAACTTCTATTTGACTTCATGGAGATGACACCAGAGGGGAAGATGGAATATCGAGAACAGGTTGTTGTATTCAGTAAGGGGGAAACTAGGCATATTGCAAGAATCGTAACCTATGTAGACATCAAAAAAGGGAAGAACCCCAAGTTGGTATCTCTTCTTACCAATGATTTTGACATGCGTCCAGAGACTATCGTAGAGATTTATCGCCGTCGTTGGCAGATAGAATCACTATTCAAGCAGATTAAGCAGAATTTTCCACTGAGATACTTTTACGGAGAAAGTGCCAACGCGATCAAAATACAAATATGGGTAACTTTAATAGCCAATCTGCTCGTGTCATTGCTTCAAAGTAGCCTTGAACGACGCTGGAGTTTTTCTGGGTTAGCCACAATGCTTAGGATATCCTTGATGTATTATCTCAATATATACACATTCTTCAATAAACCAGAAGAAGATCTTAGACAGATGCTTATGGAGGTTGCAGAACCACCACCAAATGAAGAACTAAATTTATAGAGGAGGGCTTGTCATAGATAAAAAAACTCCCAACTACTCTTTTTTAGAGGGTTGGGAGAGAATTATTGTGTTTAGCGGACAGTAATAATATTTTATGTTGACAGGTAAATACCCTGTATTGATAAGCAGATGTTGCATTTCTGTGCCTTGTTCCGCCTATTTTGATTTTTGAATTTGTAATAAAAAAGTCACAAAATAGACGATCGCAGAACTGCTATTTGAGGAAAATTTGCGCAAAATTCAGCTGCGCGAAGCAAGATTTTGTTTTGTAAACACAACTTTTTTTCTGCTAATGCAATTTTTTTTCGTCCGAGCGCCGAAATGGGCAGAATTTTGGCTGAAATCGGAGGAAAAAATCACAACATCGGAGGTCGTGAAAACAACATCGGAGGTAATTTTAACAACCTCAAAGCTTGTTTTAACAACATCGGAGGTTGTTTTTAACATATTTTAACTAAAAAAGAGGAAAACCTCGCGGTCTTCCTCCTCTGTAGTACAAAGATACAACATTTTCGGCCGAAATCCAAATTTCGACTTTCAGCCGCCCGGCGAGGAGCGCCGTTTTACCCTCGATTTTGCAATCCGGCACCCCCGAAATGGGGCGTTTTGTGCAGTCGTGCAATTTAGTTTTACGCTTGGTAAAGAAAAAATTTTGCGGGTCGGTCCTTGCTTCTGAGTGCTGAAATTTTCTTCTCGGCAAGTGGTGCGTCAGTCGCGCTAAGCGGGATGCTCCTGTGGGGGAGTACGAGCGACTGATTTTTGCGCCAATGGTGAGCGCTGATTTTAGGGATGGAATGAGCTGCGCGTGCACTATATATATTGAGTGTGCCGAGGACTGAAAAAATTGTGCTGCGCAGGGGCGAATTTTATCAAATTTTGGGCGATTTTTAAGCGTCCAAAATTAGCCGATAGTTAACGAAACGTTAACTTAATCTTAAAAAAATGTTAAAAAACACGGGTTTTTCGAAAAAAATTAAGTTAAATTTTGCCGAGACTTAAATCCGCTCTACATTTGCACCATGAAGAAGTTATCAATCTGGATTATTGCCATTTTGATGGGCGCTTCGTTCTTCACTTTGCTCTATTTGCAGGTGTATTATTTCTACCGCGTAGGAAGCATGCGCAAGGAGCAGTTCGATGTGTCGGTGAACAGAAGTTTGTTTCGCACGGTGCGTCAAATCGAGGACAACGAAGTGGAGGAAGCCTTGAAGCGCGTCATCATTGAGAACAACCTTGCCAGTGGCGAAGTGTTTGTACCACCCGCTGCCGACACCGTCAGCGACCCGTCGGAGCAGCTCTTGGCTAATCTGATGGAGCAACGCGCTCCCGGCTCGGGCCTTACGCTTAACAGACCGCTGCCGCTGACTCCTAATTTGCGTCAAAGCTTCAAGCGCGACGAGACAGCTTCGATTCTGAAGTCGCAAATCGGGCTACAGTACGCTAAGTACAAGGCGCTCGTCAACCAAGTGGCTTACCACTTGCTCTACGAGAGCGATAAGTTGAGCGTTGAAGAGCGTATCGATGGGAGAGAGGTGGACCGCACGCTGGCTTACTTCCTGCACAGCAATGGTGTGAAGATTCCCTACCACATCCGCATATCGACCTACGACGGCCGCGAAATTTACCGCTGCAAAGACTACGACCCCAAGGGCCAAGACGAAATCTACAAGCAGGTGATATTCAGTAAGGAATCGCCCGAGCGCATGGCGATTGTGCAAATCCACTTTCCCGACATCAAGGCGCACATCTTTGCCTCGCTCAACTCGTTTTTCCCGGCTTTGCTGCTCACGTTAGGGTTGCTCGTCATGTATTGCCTCACGATATGGCTCATAGTGCGCCAGCGCCGCATGTCGGTGGTGCGTACGGATTTTATCAACAACATGACGCACGAGTTCAAGACGCCGCTCTCTACGCTATCGCTGGCAGCTCAGATGCTCAACGACGGCTCTGTGACCAAGAGCGAGGCGATGATTAAGCACATCACGGGCATCATCAACGACGAAACCAAGCGCCTGCGTTTCCAGGTGGAGAAGGTGTTGCAGATATCCATGTTCGAAAAGCAGGGCGAAACCTTCAAGCGCAAGGATTTTGACATTCACGAAGTTATCAACGACGTTGTCACCACCTTCCGCCTCAAGGTGGAAAGCATGGGCGGCGAAATCGTGACGAACCTTGACGCCAAGAACACAATGCTCTATGCCGACGAGATGCACATCACCAACGTGTTGTTCAACCTGCTCGACAATGCCATTAAGTACCACCGCGACGGCGTGAAGCCCCGACTCGAAGTCTATACGCACAATCATAGCCACCGCATCTGCATCCACATTAAGGACAACGGCATTGGCATTAAGCGCGAAGACTTGAAAAAGATTTTTGAGAAGTTCTATCGCGTGCATACCGGCAACCGCCACGACGTGAAGGGCTTCGGACTCGGACTTTGCTACGTGAAGAGCGTGATTCAAAACCATAAGGGCTCTATCCATGCCGAAAGTACGCTTGGCGAAGGCACCACATTCTTTATCGAGCTGCCTTTGAAGTGACGGCGTGAGCGCTTTGGCGCCGGCCGGAGCAGTGGTGAAAGCCGGTCAGTGGTTCGTAGGAACGCTGACATCAGGCAAACACTCAATATTATATATAGGAAACAACTTTAATAAATAAGAAACTACCTCAAATTTAAAACCTTTAATTACACAACAACTATGGACGACAAAAAAAGAATTCTTCTTTGTGAAGACGACGAAAACCTCGGACTCCTTCTCCGTGAGTATCTTCAGGCTAAGGGCTTTGAAACAACGCTTTGCGTTGATGGCGAAGACGGCTATCACGCTTTTCTCGAAGGACAATTTGACCTCTGCGTGTTCGACGTAATGATGCCACGCAAGGACGGCTTTACTTTGGCAAAGGAAATCCGACAGACCAATCGCGAAATTCCAATCGTGTTCCTCACAGCCCGCAATATGAAGGAAGATGTGTTCAAGGGATTCGAAATTGGTGCCGACGACTATCTGACAAAGCCATTCTCAATGGAAGAACTTACGTACCGCATTGAGGCAATCATGCGCCGCCTTGCTGCAAGCAAGAATCGTCAGCGCGTTTCTTACCCCATCGGTTCGTTTACATTCGATACGCAGAAGCAAACCCTCTCGAACGAAACGGTGAACATCAAGCTCACAACCAAGGAGTGCGAACTCCTCACGCTGCTCTGCTTGAATGTGAACAACATCTTGCAACGCGACTACGCGTTGAAGACTATCTGGGTGGACGACAACTACTTCAATGCACGTTCGATGGACGTATATATCACGAAGCTGCGTAAGCATTTGAAGGACGACCCGTCAGTTGAAATTCTGAACGTGCACGGCAAGGGTTATAAGCTCGTTGCGCCCGAATTTGAATAAGGAAGAATGGCTACAGTGAACTTAAAATCGTATTTATCCGCGTTTTTGCTGGCTATGTCGGTAGCAGGGCTCGCTTCGTGCGACGATGAAGATACTTATGCAGAGTTGCGTAAGACGGAGCGCGCACAAATCGCAAATTTCCTGGAGAAGGGCGCGTGTGTCGTTGACGAAGAATCGGGCGACACGTTGCTCTACGTCCCTGCTCCCATCAATGTGATTAGCGAAGCGCAGTTCTTTGAAAACGACAGCACTACCAGCGTTGCCAACAACGAGTACGTGCTCCTGAGCGGCTCGGGCGTTTACATGCAGATTGTTCGCAAGGGCGGTGGCAAGCAGCTCGAAGACAATGAATCGGCAACGGTGGTGTGTCGCTACACGGAATTCAACATCGCCGGCGACTCTATTCAGAGTAGCAACGACTACACAGCTACTACGGAAAACTATCAGCAAGTGATGAACGTGTCGAAGAGCTACGGCACCATTACCGCTACGTTCGACTCCAAGGGCATGATGGGGCAGCTTTATGGAACGAAGGTTCCCTCGGCATGGATTTTCCCATTGCAGTTTGTGAACCTCGGTCGCTACGATGGCAACGACATTGCATTGGTGCGCATCATTGCTCCCAGCACAGAAGGACAGGACGATGCCTACAGTAATGTCTATCCCTGCTTCTACGAAATTACCTACATGCGAGGCGATCGCTAAGATGTGCTCTCGGTGCATGGAGATACCGATGCAAGGAGTGCCGATGTCGCATGTCGTGTGAATGTGCTTGACGCTCGTTGAATTTGATTACAACAAAGCGCCCCCGAGAGTGGTTGAAAAACTCTCGGGGGCGCTTTTTATGATGTGCGATTCTGGCGGATGGATTCGCCTGTCGAACTTATGAACAATGTGGGCAAACTTTGTTGAAAATACGTTTGCTTCAGTGCTCGCTTCGGCTTTTTGAGTCGTCGTCAGGTCGCAGCTTAGTATTTGATAATCTGACCTAAGCGCAACACAGTGGTCTTCTTGATGCGGTTGAGCTTACAGAGCTGAGCCACGGATGTGCCTGTTTTGCTGGCAATGCGCGAGAGGCTGTCGCCCTTGCGTACCTTGTAGTAGCGAGCTCCGCTGTTGGGACTCTTTTTGTCGCCGGCGGCGTAAGCACCGGTGAAGTTTTTGCTGCTATTGGGCTTGTGGAAGGTGAAGAAGTCGCCCGTTACGTCCTGATTCGCAAAGTCAAAGAGGAAAGCCGGGTCGATGGCTTCGCCCATGACGCGTGTTTCGAAGTGCAGGTGTGAGCCGTAAGAGCGTCCTGTGTTTCCGCCGAGTCCGATGGGCTGTCCGGCTTTTACTTCATCGTCGGTCTTGCAAAGATGCTTCGACATGTGTGCGTAGATGGTTTCCAAACCATTTTCGTGGCGCAACACGATGTATTTTCCGTAGCCTTTGCGTTCGTATTTCACAATGCGCACTTTACCGTCGAACGCTGCGTAGATGGTGTCGCCCGTGTAAACTTTCACGTCAATGCCTTTGTGCATGCGGCGGAAGCGTGGACGATAGCCGAATTTGCTTGTCACCTTGCGGCTCTTGGTGGGCATTGCGAATCCGCGCAAGTCAATCACCAGGCTGTCGGGCACGTCGGCGCGCGAGTAGCAGTGGGTGTTGTTTGTGTCCCACGTCTTGTAGAACTCTTCGATGGCGTCTTCTTCTTCGAGCATCATCATGATGGCAAGCGAGTCAACTTCTTTGAGTTCGCGGTCAATAGGGGCTTGCTTAGCAATCATATCTTGAGCTACAGCGCCGGTTGTTGCTGTAGCCGCAATACAAAGGCTTGCTAAGAAGCGCTTTATTAAGGATATTTTCATTGGCATGTAATTTTTGCTTTGCAAAGTTAGCGATAAATCGCAAATCTGCCAAAAAATATGGGTTTTAATTAATAAATTAAGGCTGAAAATTAACACTTTAAAACACTTTTTTGCACTTAGTGTTGCAAAATTTTGTCCGGCGTGCGGTTGTGGTTTATCGATATTGTTGGTTGTCGTCAGCATCCTGTGCGGATTTTTTGCGAAGTCCGACTCCGGATGATGGGCTTCGTAGCTTGCCGGGTATAGCTTGTTTTTGTGTGAATGGATATTTTCTTTGAAAAATATCTGCTCAGAACAGAAAAAATCGTTAATTTTGGACGGATTATCAACGAGCGTTGTTTTTTCGCTTGGGTGCTTTCTGGAAATGGAGGGCGCAATCTTCAAACAGAATATATCAATACTTAATTTTTACGATGATGGCAGAAAATAGAAGTTTGGTCTCTATTGAGTCTTTATCACGCGAGAAAATTTTATCTTTGATTCATCGCGCAGAGGAATTTGAAAAGAATCCTAATAGTAAGATTTTGGATGGCAAGATTGTAGCCACCTTATTCTTCGAACCCTCAACGCGCACCCGCTTGAGCTTTGAGACGGCAGCAAATCGCTTGGGTGCGAAGGTAATTGGCTTTGCCGACCCCAAAATTACGAGCGGCACGAAGGGCGAAACGCTGAAGGATACCATCATGATGGTGCAGAACTATGCCGACGTCATCGTGATGCGCCATTATTTAGAGGGGGCTGCGCTCTATGCAAGCGAGGTTGCAAACGTGCCCATCATCAATGCCGGCGATGGAGCCAACCAACATCCTACGCAGACAATGCTCGACCTCTATAGCATCTACAAAACGCAGGGTACACTCGACAACCTCAACGTTTTCCTTGTGGGCGACTTGAAATACGGCCGTACGGTGCATTCGCTCATCATGGCGCTGCGCCATTTCAACCCGACATTCCATTTCATCGCTCCCAAAGAATTGGCTATGCCCGATGAGTACAAGACTTACTGCAAGGAACATGGAATTACCTACGTCGAACACGAAGATTTCAACGAGGACATCATTGCCGAAGCCGACATCCTTTACATGACACGCGTTCAGCGTGAGCGTTTCACCGACCTTATGGAGTACGAACGCGTCAAGGACGTATATATCCTCAAGGCTTCGATGCTGAGCAAGGCGCGCGAGAATATGAAGATTCTTCACCCACTGCCTCGCGTGAACGAAATTGCTTACGACGTTGACGACGTGAAGCATGCATACTACTTCCAGCAGGCGCAGAACGGCTTGTACGCTCGCGAAGCAATCATCTGTGACGTCTTAAATCTTTAATCTTAATCTTGAACGAACTATGAACCAAGAACTAATGGTGGCCGCAATCGAAAACGGCACAGTCATCGACCATATACCTTGCAACAAATTGTTTGAAGTGATTTCGCTACTCGGGCTTCAGGCTATGACGTCAACAGTGATGATAGGCTACAACCTTGCCAGCGGAAAGATGGGAAGCAAGAGCTTGATAAAGATTTCAGACCGCTTCTTCTCCGACGAAGAACTCAACCGCCTTGCTGTAGTTGCGCCCAACGTGAACCTATCTATCATCCGCAATTTCGAAGTGGTGGAGAAGCGACAGGTAGAAATGCCTTCGCCCATCGTAGGTGTTGTGAAGTGTGCAAATCCTAAGTGCATCACCAACAATGAGCCGATGCGCACGCGCTTTGATGTGTCGGAAAAGAAAGAAGGCGTGATTCGCTGCCATTATTGTGGGCGCGAACAGTTGGTAGATACGGTGAAGTTGGTGTAAGCGCCGATTGAAATTTGACTTACGCTGAGGTCGTTGCGCTGAGGCTTGATGTAGTCTCGCGTAAGTCGTACAAATTTTGAATTACAGCCTATGGCAGAATTTTTAGATATTGTGTGCCGCCGCCGAAGTGTGCGCTCCTTTACCGAAGAGGCGCTCACCTCGGACGAAGTGGTGGCATTGATGACGCCGGCTTTGATGGCGCCCACTTCAAAGGGGAAGCAGGCCGTTGAATTTGTGCTGGCGGACGACCGCGAAACGCTCGAACGCCTTTCGCAGGCAAAGCCCCGCTTCGGTACACTCATTGCCGGAGCGGCTTTGGCTATTGTTGTGTGCGGACGCATGGATATTTCCGATGTTTGGATTGAGGATGCCTCCGTAGCCGCCACGATGCTCCTGCTTTCGGCTGAGGAACAGGGACTTGGCGCGTGCTGGGTGCAAATTCGCGAGCGCCTTCAAGAAGACGGGTCTCCTGCTGCATTGGCCGTGCGCGACATCCTTCAGCTAACGCCCGAGCAGGAACCGCTTTGCGTGATTGCCGTAGGACGTAAGGCTAAGGAAACGAAGCCTCATGCTTTGGACGAACTTCGTTGGGAGCGTGTCATTGTGAAATCCTAAGTTGTAGGCATGGCGATATGAAAGAACATTTGCAGGGGAGGATAGAGCGCGTCGTGTTGCTCGGAGCCGGTAACGTAGCCACCCACTTGGGGCGTGCACTCCAGCAGGCCGGTGTGCAGATAGTCTGTGTGTATAGTCGGGATGTGCGCAATGCAAGCGCCCTGGCTGCAATTGTTTCGGCGCAGGCTGTCGATAGTGTGGAAAACCTGCCCGATGCTGATGCCTACATCTTTGCTGTTAAGGACGATGCGCTGCCTTCGGTGGTAGCACAAGTGGCTTCGCAGCATTCGAACCGCTGCTTTATCCACACGGCTGGGAGCGTGTCGCTCGCAGTGTTTGGGGAGGAAGTATGGGATGCGGCGGTGATGTATCCGATGCAAACATTCTCGAAGCAAATAGCGGTGTCCTTCGCCGGACTGCCGATTTATATTGAGGCAACAAACGATTGCACACTCCGAAGGGTTGAGCAATTGGCGCTTTCGACGGGTGCGAAAGTCACGCCCCTCGATAGTGAGCGGCGTAAGTACCTGCACCTCGCGGCGGTCTTTGCCTGCAATTTCGCAAACCACTGTTATGCGCTGGCTTCCGACGTGATGGAGCAGGCAGGCTTGCCTTTCGCCGACCTCATTCCGCTTATCGAGACCACAACCCAAAAGCTACGCACCACCTCGCCCGTTGCCGGACAGACAGGGCCCGCAGTTCGTGGCGATAAGCGCGTGCAGCAAGCGCATTGCCGGTTGCTTGCTGAAAATCCCGTGGCACAAGATATTTACAAATTGCTCAGTCAGAGCATTTACCTCAAAGCAAATCCTGCGCAGGGCTTTCAAAACTGCACTGAAGCGCAGCTTATTGCTGAAAACGAGCGACTTGGCACAGCCGAAGTTGCTCCCCAAACAAACAGACAACCATCTATGATAAACTACGACCTCACAAAAATTAAGGGCATCGCTTTCGATGTTGACGGCGTGCTCAGTTCGAATCTCGTGATGCTCGACGGCAGCGCACAGCCCGTTCGTACAGCAAACATTAAGGATGGCTACGCCATGCAACTTGCGGTGAAGAAGGGCCTGAACCTTGCTATCATCACAGGGGGTAAGAGCGAGGCAGTGCGCCAGCGCTATGTCAATTTAGGACTTCAAAACGTATTTATCGGAGTGAGCGTCAAGATTGAAATCTTTAAGCAGTGGCTCGAAGAGAGTGGCTTGCAGGCCGACGAAGTTATCTACGTTGGCGACGATATTCCCGACTACGAAGTGATGCGCATGTGTGGCTGTTCTTGTTGTCCCGCAGATGCAGCCCCTGAAATCCGCGCCATTTCCACGTATGTCAGCGATAAAGCCGGCGGAATGGGATGTGGTCGCGACATTATCGAGCAGGTGCTCCGCGCTCAGGGACTCTGGATGTCTGATGCCGAAGCCTTTGGCTGGTAGGGCGCAGCCCGGCGTTGAAACATAGGTTTCAGTGTGAGCCGGGTTTGACTTTCGCGCGCGTATATATATAAATGTTCGCGCGTATATATTAATAAATGAGTAGCATGTTAGACAATCTTTCAAAATACGACATCGTATTGGCCAGCAATTCGCCGCGTCGCAGGGATTTGTTGTTGCAGTTGGGGCTGGACTTCAAGATACGCGTCCTTGAGGACATCGACGAATCGTGTCCGGCAGGGCTTTCGGGCGAGGAAGCTGCCAAGCACATCGCTTTGAAGAAAGCCGAAGCTTACAGAACGCGTATGGACGACAACGACCTGCTCATCACGGCCGACACGATTGTGTGTATCGACAATACGATTCTTGGAAAACCGCGCGACGCCGCCGAAGCCAAGGCTATGTTGCGCCAACTTTCGGGTCGCACGCACCAGGTGGTGACGGGCGTTGCCATCGTTACGAAGACGCGCACAGAGAGTTTTGCCGTCGTCAGCGACGTCGTCTTTGCCACGCTCGAGGACGAGGTTATCGACTTCTATGTTGACAACTACAGCCCGTTGGATAAGGCCGGAGCTTACGGTATTCAAGAGTGGATAGGTCTGGTGGCTGTCGAAGAGCTGCGTGGCAGTTTCTTCAACGTCATGGGGCTGCCCGTGCAGCGACTTTTTAAAGCGCTCAAGCAATTTTAGAATTAAAACACAAAATCTGAACAAATGAAGAAAGTATTATTCGCCCTCTTAGCCGCAGCTGCGGTTTTCGCCGGTTGCGAGAGTCATGAGAACGATGCCAAGTATCGCTCTTACTATCCTATCATCGAGGACATGGAATTTGAGTCGCTCGTCACGGGTACGAACAAGATTGTAGCAGGCGAGCCCTTCGTGGCACGCGTCAAGCAGGCGCAGCTCGGACATCTGCTCTATGGTGCGGAATATGCGTGGAGCGACGGTCGCGGAGAGGGCACGCATAAGCCCTTCCCCAAGAAAGTCGTTTACGACGCCAATCCCATGAACCCTACCGACACGATTGTGCTGCCTCACTCAGGCCGCCAGCAAATCAAGATGGTGGCTAAGTATCACACCTCGGGCGGTTACGACGCAAGTGCCGTGAACATTACGGAGATTCCCGACGGCAGAGTCAGCTACGAAGCGCCTACGTTTTTGTACTACCGCGTGACGGTGACGAAGAATCTGAACGTGCTGCCCGCATCTGAGGAGTAGGCAAGGCGCCGAAGCACAAAACATTTGGCAACGTTGCCCGCATTTCAAGAAAATGTTGTAATTTTGCCCCGAAATTTAAGAAACTTATCTATAAATCAAAGGTGTGCGAGGCTTGCGTTGCGAAAATAGCGCTTGTGACAAACCTCTGCGCCCCTGTATTGAATAAAATTTTTATGACAGCATTCGTATTCCCCGGCCAAGGCTCGCAATTCGTAGGTATGGGCAAGGACCTCTACGAAAACAACGCCCTCGCTAAAGAACTTTTTGATAAAGCCAACGAAATCCTCGGCTTCAGCATCACGGACATCATGTTCAGTGGAACAGACGAGGAACTCAAGCAAACAAAGGTGACACAGCCCGCTGTGTTCCTCCATAGCGTCATCTCTGCGCTCTGCCTTGGCGATGACTTCAAGCCCGCCATGGTGGCTGGCCACTCGCTCGGCGAACTCTCTGCGCTTACGGCAGCAGGTTGCCTTTCGTTCGAAGACGGTTTGAAGCTCGTAGCTGCTCGCGCCGTAGCGATGCAGGCTGCTTGCGAAGCTGTGCCCGGCACAATGGCGGCTGTAATCGGTTTGCCCGACGAGCAGGTGGAGGCTATCTGCAAGGAAGTTTCTACGCCCGAAGCCCTTGTTATCCCTGCTAACTACAATTGCCCCGGACAACTCGTCATCTCCGGCGAAAAGTCGGCTATCGAAGCTGCTTGCGCGAAGCTCAAGGAAGCCGGCGCAAAGCGCGCACTCGTGCTCCCCGTGAGCGGTGCGTTCCACTCGCCCCTCATGCAGCCGGCTAAGGAAGAGCTCGAAGCAGCCATCGAGAAAGCCACTTTCAACAAGCCCATCTGCCCCGTTTACCAGAACGTCGATGCGCAGGCGCACACTTGCCCCGAAGAAATCAAGGCGAACCTCATCCAGCAGCTCACAGCCAGTGTGCTCTGGACAAAGGAAGTGCAGAACATGATTGCTGCCGGCGCAACAGAGTTCGTGGAATGCGGTCCAGGCAAGGCGTTGCAGGGTATGATTGCAAAGATTTCGCGCGACGTAACGGCTCGTGGACTCTAACGAATCCTACATACGTGAATAAGTGTGTGAGCACCATGCCTACCTATCAAGGCTTGGGGCTCACACATTCGTAATATTATCCAAACCCAACTTTCGCAAGCTTCAGTGAAATAGGTTCTGAGGTTGTTAGGTCGCTTCGCTTTAAGGTTTTGAGGGCTATCCGGACTGTTAATCTTAAAATAGTAGACGAGATGGTTTGACTCGAACGCTTGCTTGCATGCTGACTTGCATTCCGCAAGGTTGTTGTACTCTATACTCTGTGCTCTGTACTCTTAAATGCTGCATAACCTTAAAACCTTATAACCTTAAACCTTAAAACCTAAGCAGTTGAGCACTTGCGAAACTTCTATGATCCCAACACCTATCACCAACACATACTGACATGAACATATATCAAGTATTGCCCCGACTCTATGGCAATGCCAAGGGACAAAACGTCAAGGCCGGCTCCATTGCCGAAAACGGTTGCGGCAAGATGAACGACTTTACGGCCGACGAACTCAAGCGCATCAAGGATTATGGCTTCACCCACATCTGGTACACCGGCCTCATCGAACATGCTACGCAGACCGACTACACTCAATACAAAATAGCCCTCGACAACGCCATCGTGGTCAAGGGTAAGGCCGGCTCGCCCTACGCTATTAAGGACTACTACGACATCGACCCCGACCTGGCGGTAGATGTGAAGCAGCGCATGAAGGAGTTTGAAGCGCTGGTCGCTCGCACCCACGAGGCAGGCCTGAAGATGGTCATCGACTTTGTGCCCAACCACGTGGCACGCCAGTATAAGTCCGACGCAAAGCCCGCGCGCGTCAAGGACCTCGGCGAAACCGACGACAAGGCTAAGGCTTTCGACCAGCAAAATAACTTTTACTACATCCTCGGCGAGCAGTTGCACGTAGAGTTTGCGGCAACCGACAACCTCACCTACGAAGAACTCCCAGCGCGCGCCACGGGCAACGACTGCTTCCACGCATGGCCCAACCGCAACGACTGGTACGAAACGGTGAAGCTCAACTACGGTGTGGATTACTGCGCCGGCGGCACGAAGCACTTTTCCCCCACGCCCGGCACGTGGAAGAAGATGACCGCCATCCTCCTGTTCTGGGCAAAGAAGGGCGTCGATGCCTTCCGTTGCGACATGGCAGAGATGGTGCCCGTAGAGTTCTGGAAGTATGCCATCAAGGAGGTGAAGAAGAAGTTCCCCCACGTGCAGTTCATCGCCGAAGTCTATAACCCTGCCGAGTATCGCAACTACATCAAGATTGGCGGCTTCGATTATCTCTACGACAAAGTGGGCCTCTACGACACGCTGCGCGCCATCGTGTGCCACCAGCAGCCAGCGGCAGCCATCACCGGTGCTTGGCAGTCGGTCGATGATATTTACAGCCACATGCTCAACTTTCTCGAAAACCACGACGAGCAGCGCATCGCTTCCGACTATTTTGCCCACACGCCCGAAAAGGCGAAGCCCGCCCTCGTTGTGAGCGCCCTCATGCGCGAAACGCCCCTCATGATTTACGCCGGTCAGGAGATTGGCGAGCGTGGCATGGACGAAGAGGGCTTCTCGGGTCGCGACGGCCGCACCACGATTTTCGACTACTGGACGGTCGATTCGCTCAAGAAACTCACGGCAGGCGTCAGCGCACTCTCTGAGCGCGAGCGCGAACTCTACGACTACTATAGCCGCATCCTTCAGCTCCGCAACGATGTGCAGGCGTTCAAGGACGGACTTTTCTACGACCTCATGTACGTCAACTACGACGGCGAGCAAGGACTCAACCCCTCGCGCCACTTTGCTTTCATGCGCCGTAGCGCGCAGGAAACGGTGCTCGTAGTTGTCAACTTCGAGGAATATCCTTGCACCATCGGCGTTAAGATTCCTGAGCACGCCTTCGAATTCTTGAGCTTGCCAGAGGGCACTCAGTGTGCTACGGATTTGCTCACCGACGAAGTTCAAATCCTTGAATTGCAGCCCGACGCTTTCACGAAGGTCACACTCCCCAGCTGGGGCGCAGCCGTTCTGAAGTTCTAAGCATCGGGCAGGTGTAGCTTGCTCCGCCGGCGACAGGGCTTGCGTGAGTGGCTGAGAATTGCGTATTTTTCAGGCAACAGCGTTTTTCCGAAATCGCCGTGCGCTGCGCCAATGGTGGAGCTGTTTGTAGCCATCGTGCAGGGGCTGATTTTTTTGCCATGTGCGCGGTGTGTAGCATCCGTTCTTTGCACAAAACCCCTGTTTTCGGAGCTGCCGGATTGCAAAATCGGGGGTAAAACGCCCGTGCTCGTGAGGGCGCAGAAAGTCCGAATTTGGATTTCGGCCGAAAATGTTGTATCTTTGTACTACAGAGGAGGAAGACCGCACGGTTTTCCTCTTTTTTAGTTAAAATATGTTAAAAACAACCTCCGATGTTGTTAAAACAAGCTTTGATGTTGTTAAAATTACCTCCGATGTTGTTTCAACAAGGTCCGATGTTGTGAATTTTTCCTCCGATTTCGGGCGAAAAACGGTGCATTTCGGCGCTCCGACGAAAAAAAATCGCATGCGGACGAAAAATCTTGCATTTTTTTGAAAAAAGTTGTGATGCGCGCGCTCGGTTTGTGAATAATTTGTTACAAGCGGCGCGCGCCAAAAAAATTGCGTTTTGCTCCGTAGAAATCATGTTTTTTCATCAAAATTCTCGTTTTGCTATCATGAAACGGGGATTTTTCTTCCTGCGGCTGATTTATTTCGCATTTCCGATTTGTAACAATTTTTTACCTCAGCATGCCCCTTTGGTTCGTAAGCTCTGCGTGTGGCGATGTCCTTTCTGCCAGAGTGTTCAGAATTGTAAAAATAAATGAGACTCTTTTGAGGTGTAATTGATATTGAAAATCTCCTAATCCAGGTTGGTAAAGACGCCGTAGGTGTCTCCGCTTAGTGTTACCGAGCGGCGACGCCTTCAGCGTCATCACCAAGATAGATAAGACAGAAAATAGCATTGTAAAGCATTCATAATTTGAAAATATATCTATGTTTTTTTATCTTGGTAATAATGTTGATTTTGAAATCCTGTTTTGCAGGGCTGCTTGTACAGCGTTGCATGTTTCAGATATTTTGTACGCCTTTCATTTTTGCTATTTACGAATTAGCAAAATCTATTAATGATGTGTTTATTCTGTCAGTTTTGATAAAAAAGTCGCTTTAAAATTTGGTGGTATATATATATATATATATATTCGCAGCTCATATCAATTTTAAAATTATCACAAAAACAATTTTTATTTTTTATGAAGAAATTTCTACTTTCTTTGGCGCTCGTGCTCGTGTCTGGGGCAGTAATGGCGCAGAGTGTGTATGAAGTGACAGATGAAAAAATCACTTCAAGCGAATTAAACGAAAAGACGGAGGCTACTTATATTGCCATAAAAAACTTGTCAGCAACAAATCACTATTATTTTGTTGGCAATACTGGTGCTCCTTATAGCAAGGAAGACTTCTCTGAAGAAGCTGTATTTGTATGGCAACCTGTAACTGAAGGGCAAGCTGGAAGTTATTATTTGATGAAGTTGGATGGAACTTACATGCAAACTTCTTCTCCTAAGG
>JAFOWI010000107.1 GCA_017425985.1 Bacteroidaceae bacterium
GATACTTCACCGGCTCGACGAGTCCTTCAAAGCCGAGATCTTCAGGAAGCCCGCCCACGTTGTGGTGCGCCTTGACGGCCTTGTGGCCGCCGACGCCCGATTCCATGATGTCGGGATAGATTGTGCCCTGACCGAGGAAGTCGATACCTTCAAGCTTGCGCGCTTCTTCTTCGAATACACGGATGAATTCACCACCGATAATCTTACGCTTCTGCTCGGGGTCAGCAACGTTTTCGAGCTTAGAGAGGAAGCGTTCTGTAGCATCTACGTAAACGAGGTTTTCGCCAATCGCCTTAAGCAAGAGTGCTGCTACTACAGAGCTATCAACACCACCTGAAAGAGCGAGGAGCACCTTCTTATCGCCCACCTGACGACGGATGAGTTCCACCTGGTCGGCAACGAAGTTCTTCATGTTCCAGTTAGCCTCAGCCTTGCAAGTTTCGAAAACGAAGTCCTTAACAGCTACCTTAATCGCTTCTTCGTCATTTTCGAATTGGGGAAGGCTTACAGCACATGTAGCTTTAGCATGGCCTGCGGCGATAACGGGGAAACCTGCTTCGTAAATTTCGGGGAGAACGTCGATTTCAACGCCGTCGATCACGTTGTTAGGACCACCGTTGATGATGATACCCTTCACGTTAGGCAACGCCTTGAGTTCGGCTGATGTAATGTCGTGGGGATAGATTTCGCTATACACACCGAGTGCGCGAATGGCGCGAGCTACCACTGTATTTTCGTGGCTACCCAAGTCAAGAATGACAATCATGTCTTGTTTCATAAGGCTTCTGTATAAAAAATAATTTTTTCAGCGCAAAAGTACAGAATTTCATTTTTTCTGCAAAAAGGAGAAATGATTTTTTTTACAGAATAATTCATATTTTTTTTGAGCGCGAAAAATTTGGCGAAAATCCTTTAATTTTGGAATGTAAAGTATAAATAATTCAGGAAAAAACGCTACTATACTACGATATTTTACGAAAGTGTAGAAACAAATTTGTATTTTTGCATTTAATAGTAGCGCGCATATATATATTATATTAATGAGTGGCAAACGAAGCGCGCACATCATAACGCCCATTTGCTGAACAGAAAATTTAAAAATCCCCATATATGGCAACAATTGACGATAAGAAAATTATCTTCTCGATGGTAGGCTTGACCAAAACCATCAAGCAAACGAACAAAACAATTCTAAAGGACATTTACCTTAGCTTCTTCTACGGTGCAAAGATTGGTATCATCGGTTTGAACGGTGCGGGTAAATCTACCTTGATGAAAATCATTGCAGGCATCGACAACGACTATCAGGGCGAAGTGGTTTTCTCGCCCGGATATAGCGTAGGCTATCTTCCTCAGGAACCCCAGCTCGACGACACGAAGACCGTACGCGAGATTGTACAGGAAGGCGTGCAACACATCGTCGATGCACTTGCTGAATACGAAGAAATCAATCAGAAGTTCGGACTTCCCGAATACTATGAGGACGAAGACAAGATGAACCAGCTCTTCGTTCGTCAGGGCGAACTCCAGGACATCATCGACGCCACAGATGCGTGGAACCTCGATAGCCGTCTTGAGCGCGCAATGGCAGCACTCCGTTGCCCAGAGCCCGACCGCACGGCCGAAAACCTTTCGGGAGGTGAACGCCGCCGAGTAGCGCTCTGCCGCCTCTTACTTCAGAAGCCCGACGTCCTCCTGCTCGACGAACCTACCAACCACCTTGATGCAGAAAGCATCGACTGGTTGGAACAACACTTGAATCAGTACGAAGGAACCGTCATCGCCGTTACTCACGACCGCTACTTCCTCGACGACGTAGCAGGCTGGATTCTTGAACTCGACCGTGGCGAAGGTATTCCCTGGAAGGGCAACTACTCTTCATGGCTCGAACAGAAGTCCAAGCGCATGGAGATGGAAGAAAAGGTGGCAAGCAAGCGCCGCAAGACACTTGAGCGCGAATTGGAATGGGTGCGCATGGCGCCCAAGGCTCGCCAGGCTAAGGGTAAGGCACGTTTGAACTCATACGACAAGCTTCTTGGCGAAGACCAGAAAGAGAAGGAACAGAAGCTGGAAATCTTTATCCCCAACGGACCACGCCTCGGCAACAAGGTCATCGAAGCACAACACGTGGCAAAGGCTTTTGGCTCAAAGCAACTCTTCTCGGACCTCAACTTCATGCTTCCGCCTAACGGCATCATCGGCGTGATTGGCCCCAACGGCGCCGGTAAGACGACCCTCTTCCGCCTCATCATGGAACTCGAAAAAGCGGATGCCGGCACTTTCGAAGTAGGCGAAACCGTGAAACTCGCTTACGTTGACCAGCAACATAAGGACATCGACCCCGCAAAATCGGTGTACGAAGTCATCAGTGGCGGCTCGGAACTCATGCGTATGGGCGGCAGAGAAATCAATGCGCGCGCCTACCTCAGCCGTTTCAACTTCTCGGGTGCTGACCAGGAAAAGAAGTGTGGCGTACTTTCGGGCGGTGAGCGCAACCGTTTGCACCTTGCCCTCGCATTGAAGCAGGAAGGCAACGTACTCTTGCTCGACGAACCTACCAACGACATCGACGTCAACACGCTCCGCGCGCTCGAAGAAGGTCTTGAAGCCTTCGCAGGTTGCGCCGTTGTCATCAGCCACGACCGTTGGTTCCTCGACCGTATCTGCACACACATCCTCGCATTCGAAGGCGACGGCAACGTATTCTTCTTCGAAGGCTCTTACTCCGACTACGAAGTAAACAAGGCAAAGCGCCTCGGCATTGAAGAGCCTAAGCGCATTCGCTATCGCAAGTTGGAAGAATAAATAAGTAAGGTTAGGTTGTAAGGTTTTAAGGTCGCTTCGCTTTAAGAAATCTTACAATAGTAAACAAGTTTTTAAGCACGAGAGACTACGAAGCTGATGAGCGTGAGCCAATAAAAAAAGATTGTTTGACTTGCACTCTGAACAGCCTTAAAACCTCACAACCTCATAACCTCACAACCTTAAAACCTTAAAACCTTAAGACCTCACAACCTTAAAACCTTATAACCTTAAAACCTTATAACCTTAAAACCTTATAACCTTAAAACCTCACAACCTCATAAACTATGAAAGGAATCGTTCTTGCAGGCGGTAGCGGCACACGCCTTTACCCCATCACAAAGGGAATCAGCAAGCAGCTTATCCCCATCTTCGACAAACCCATGGTGTACTACCCCATCTCGGTACTCATGCTGGCAGGCATTCGCGACATACTCATCATCTCCACTCCCCAGGACCTCCCCGGCTTCAAGCGCCTGCTCGGTGATGGGTCGGACTATGGAGTGAACTTCTCGTATGCCGAACAACCCTCGCCCGACGGACTGGCACAAGCCTTCATCATTGGTGAAGAATTCGTGGGCGACGATTGTGCATGCCTCGTGTTGGGCGACAACATCTTCCACGGAAGCAACCTTCGCCACATGCTCCGCATGGCGGTCGAAACCGCCGAGCAAAGCAACAAGGCCACCGTCTTCGGCTACCGCGTGAACGACCCCGAACGCTACGGCGTTGTGGAGTTCGATGCAGACGGAAATTGCAAGAGCATTGAGGAAAAGCCCCTCAAACCCAAGTCGGACTACGCCGTTGTGGGCCTTTACTTCTACCCCAACAAGGTCGTTGACGTAGCCAAGAGCATCAAGCCCTCGGCACGCGGCGAACTCGAAATCACCACCGTCAACCAGCGCTTCCTCGAAGACGGCGAACTCATGGTTCAAACACTCGGACGCGGTTTCGCCTGGCTCGACACGGGTACGCACGACAGCCTCTCCGAAGCCTCAACCTTCATCGAAGTTATCGAAAAACGTACGGGGCTCAAGGTGGCTTGCCTCGAAGGCATTGCCTACGAACAAGGCTGGATTACGCGCGAAAAACTCATCGAACTGGCTCAACCCATGATTAAGAACCAGTATGGTCAGTACTTGATGAAGCTTGCCGACCACGCATAACGACATCGCCCCGACAACACCCACCCCACCTTTATTCATCACAAAAAAATCAGCATCTATGATTATAGCAGTAGATTTCGACGGCACGATTGTTGAGCACCGTTACCCCGAAATTGGCAAGGAAATCCCATTTGCCATCGAAACCCTCAAGCGACTCTCAGACGACGGGCACCGCCTTATTCTCTGGTCAGTAAGAGAAGGCAAGCTCCTCGACGATGCCGTAAAATGGTGCGAAGAACGCGGCTTGCGCTTCTATGCTGTCAATCGTAACTTTGACGAAGACGGCGACAACGAAGACCGCAATAGCAATGCAGCCTACAGCCGTAAGCTCAAGGCCAAGCTCTTTATCGACGACCGCAACGTAGGCGGACTTCCCGACTGGGGCGTCATCTATCAACTCATCAGCCGAAAAATCACCTACCAGGAATACCTCCTCGAACAAATGCAAAGCGCACAGCCCGAAGAGAAGAAGAAACCCTGGTGGAAGCTCTAAACGCAGCCCCACCTCTTTTTAGCCACAATCCGGAATATGAAAGTGCTTTCCGCACAACAAATGCGCGAGCTCGACAGGCTCACCATCGATATCAACAACGAAACCTCGCTCGACCTCATGCTAAGGGCTGCAACAGCCTTTAGCCAGGCCTTCAACAAGCGCTGGGATGAGGACACACCCGTCATCGTTTTTGCCGGCCCCGGCAATAATGGTGGCGACGCCCTTGCCGTAGCCCGCTTGCTCATCGACATGGGCTACGACGTGAGCACCTACCTCTTCAACCCACAACACAAGTTGAGCGCAGACTGCGCCACCTGCAAAGACCAGATCACATCCATCCCCGGAGTGCGCTTTCTGGAGGTCCACGAGCAGTTTGAGCCACCCACGCTCAACGAAGACATGGTCATCATCGACGGCCTTTTTGGCACAGGGCTTAACAAGCCTCTGACGGGCGGCTTCGCATCACTTGCCAAGTTCATTAACGCCGCGCCTGCAACCGTCGTTGCCATCGACATGCCCTCCGGACTCATGAGCGAAAACAACCAAGGCAACACGCCCGACACCATTGTGCGCGCCGACCACACCTTCACGTTCCAATATCCCAAGCTCTCGCTGCTCCTCGACGGATATGCCCCCTACTACGGAGCCGTCGAACTGCTCGACATCGAACTGGCAAGCAGCGCAGCCAACGATATGAGCACCCGCTTCCAAACGATTGAGGCCAAAGACGTTGTCCCCCTCATCAAGCAGCGTCCGGCCACAGCCCACAAGGGCACTTTCGGCACTGCCCTCCTCATAGCCGGCCAGTACGGCATGGCCGGAGCTGCCATCCTTGCCGCCAAAGCCTGCATGCATAGCGGCGTGGGGAAAGTGGCTGTACACACGGCTCTGAAGAACAACGACATCCTGCAAATAGCCGTGCCCGAGGCTATCGTAGTCCACGACGCCAGCGCCACGCACATCACAACCACCCCCTCCGACCTCAGCGCTTATAGCAGCATCGGAGTAGGCCCCGGCATCGGCACACAGAGCGACACCGCCGCTGCGCTTGAGCAACTCTTCGCCAAAGCCGGCTCGCCCATGGTCGTAGATGCCGACGCGCTCAACCTGCTAGCGCACCACCGCCACCTCATCGCAAAGTTGCCACAAGGCTCCATCCTCACCCCACATCCCGGCGAGCTTCAACGCATCATGGGCGCAGCATCCTCGCCCGAAGCCTTGTTGCAGAAAGCCCTGCAATTGGCGGAAGCAAGTTCGTCGTACGTCGTACTAAAGGGCCACTCAACAGCCATCTGCACACCCTCGGGCGAAGCATACTTCAACACCACGGGCAATGCCGGCATGGCAACAGCAGGAGCCGGCGACGTCCTGACCGGAATGCTGACCTCGTTTTTAGCACAAGGCTATTCACCATTAAGCGCCTGCATCATAGGCGTTTATCTTCACGGCCGGGCAGGCGACAAAGCCGAGCAGAATTTCGGCCAGCACACACTTACCGCCTCCGACATCATCAATCATCTTCACCACGCCTTTAAAGAATGCACCCAAGGCCTGGCTCAACACCCATTTCTATAAAGACCATTCCACACTGACCACACACTATGAAACGCATATTCACCACCTGTCTCTCAGCCCTCATCATGGCTACAGCCACTTCGCAAACCGAAGTCCGAGACTATCGCCCAGGCGTCACTAAAGAAGGTATCACCTACTTTCTGCCAACGACCAAGCTCCAAATCGTCATCACCGCAAAGCGCACCACCCACACGCCTGGCACCTTTGCAAACTATGCCGAACGCTACCTCAGAGTGAGCGACGTGACCTTCACGGAACAAGAAGTTTGGGAAATCCTCAGCGTGGAAATGTCAACACTCGGCGCTGCCGACCCCTCACAGGCCTACACCATTACCCACAACATCAAATCGACAGCCCCCTTCGTACGCCTTGCGCCCGACGGTCGTCTGCTCTCCATCAATTGCGAAGCCGAGGAAGTGCCCGAAATGCAGGAAGGCTCTGTGCAAAAAGTTTTCACCAAGCACCTTGACCCCGACAAATTCAAGACGCAGGAAATCCTATCGGCAGGCAGTGTGCCCAAGATGGCTGAACTCACGGCTGCCGAAATCTACGACATCCGCGAAAACCGCTCCCTCCTCGCTAAAGGCCTTGCCGACTTCATGCCCAAGGACGGAGAGCAACTGCGCTTGATGCTCCAAAGCCTCGAAGACCAGGAAAACGCACTCCTCCAGCTCTTTAAGGGAACCACCGAGAGCGAAATCCACACCTTCGTGCTCGACTACACACCCCCAACTACCGACGTTGAGGGCGAAGTGCTCTTCCGCTTCTCCAAACTGCTCGGACTCGTCGAGGCCGACGACCTTGCCGGCGAACCCTACTACATCGACATCAAGGACCTGAAGACGCTGCCCGCACCCGTTGAGGAAGCTCCTGTGCCCGACAAGAAAAAAGGCTTCAAGCTGCCCATCAAGAAAGAACCCACAGAAGTGCTCGACCTGCGCTATCGACTTCCGGGCACGGCACGCATCCGAATCTACGACATGTCGAACACACTCGCACAAATCGAAACACCCCTCGCACAGTTCGGACGCATTGAGCATCTGGGCGGCGACCTCTTCAACAAAAAGCTACAAACCAGCATTCAGCTATCGCCCACAACGGGCGCACTAATGAAGATCGACATGCTGGAACCCACAAAATAAGCATCGAGCGCAAAGCCCGAAAACCAATACTTCGCTATCGGCAGCAAACAGACTACCGATAGCGATTTTTTTTGAATGCCCAAAATAGCAAACCGCAAAATCGAACATTTTTTTAGAACGCTATTTTCAGCAAAATCCGGGCTTGAAACGACAAAAAAATGACCTCGATTTTTCGAAATTTTAGCACCTTGCAAACAAGTTTTTTGAATCGAGGACAAAAAAGTTTCAATTTTTCGCAACTTTTTTCTTCGCACCGCAGAAAACGGCGAAAAACGACCGGTAATCGGAGCTATTTTTCACAACATCGGACTTACGAAAAACAACATCGGAGGTAATTTTAACAACCTCAAAGCTTGTTTTAACAACATCGGAGGTTGTTTTTAACATATTTTAACAAAAAAAGAGGAAAACCTCGCGGTCTTCCTCCTCTGTAGTACAAAGATACAACATTTCTGAGCAAAATCCAAATTTCGCAAATTGCGTAGCCCCAAAACAAAGCCTTTACAAGCTTTAATTTGATATCCAAGAAATAGCAAAGTAATGCTCTGCAAACAGACTTTTATCAGAAAATAACATAGCCGAAATTCACGCTATTTTTGTTCAGAATAAGGACATCTTCATCCCAATAATGCGACCTTAAATCCGACCGACGAAAATCAAGGCATCCGCAAAATTGAACATTTTTTTCGACACCTGCGCAGACATCAAATCGGCATGCAAATCAGTCGAGCTTGCGGAGGAACATCAGCCCCGTAGTGTTGTTGCCATCGGGAGCGTAGCTCTGAAGCTCAATGTGGAAGGGCGTTCCGGCCTCGAAAGCATCGAGCACAAAGCGATATGTCACAGGAGCATCGCCCGGCTTCGCTATAACATCGGCTGCGACTTCGGCCATCAGCTCCTGACGCTTCCAAAGCTTGAGTGTGCCCAGGCGCAAAGCCTTGTCGCCACGCATTGGCACAATGGTAAGCTCGTAAGCACCGTTGCCCGACACTTTGCCCGTCACCTCAAACTTCCAGCTGCTGGGCTTCGTTTGCACGCGGAGCGGTTCCCATCCAAAGACGTGCTCGCCGTAGGCCTTGTAGGCCGAATAATCGGGCGCAAAGTACAGGGGCAACGAATACCGAGTAGCAGATACAGCCGTAATAGCTCGGAGGTCGTCGCGCTGAGCCACGGTGATGGGGCCGGAATATACAGCAGAGTGCGCCGTAGGATAATGGCCATCCGTAGCATAGCGGATGGTGGCGCCGGGAACGTCGCACGCCAACTCAAAACGCACACTGCCGTCGGCGAAAGCCTTCTCCTTCACAATGCGAGGTTCGGGCAAGCGATAGCGGCAGCCCTTGTGGTCCATACGCGCAAAGTGAGCGCTCAGACGCGTGCGGAAGTCTTCAAAATTGCGCTTGCTCTGCTTGCCCCAAGCCACTTCGCTCAGCGCCTGCAAGCGCGGGAAGGTGAGGTATTCTGCGTAAGCCTCCGAACGATTTTCGTCGAGGTAAGGAATTTCCTGCAATGCCGCGCCATGGATAAACTGGTCACTCCAGAAACAAGCCTGCACGCCGAGCACTGTTGAGCTTTCGGAATAATCGTTGACGGGCATCGAGTAGCACTTCTCCAAAGAAATGGGCGGCATCCACGTTGCAGCCTGCACTTCGCCGGGGATGCGCTTTTCGGGGAAGTCGAAATACATGTGGCTCGCAGGGGTCAGAATCGCTTTGTGGCCCGTTTTTGTAGCATGAATGGAGTCGGCCACGTTGTGCCAAATGAGCGCTACGACGGGTTCGCTCACCTCGCCACGCATGATGATTTCTTCCCATCCGATGAGCGTACGCTGCTTTTTCTTCATCATCTTAGCCACCACGTTCGTAAGGTAACCCTGAAGTTCGGAAGCCTTCGTGAGTCCCTCGCGCTTCATGAGCGCCTGGCAGTCGGGACACTGTTCCCAACGGTTGTACACCGCCTCATCGCCCCCAATATTAATATACGCTGAGGGGAAGAGCTCAGCCGTTTCCTCCAACACATCCTGCAGAAACTGAATCGAAGTTTCCTTGCCGGCGCAGAGCAGGTCGCGGCTGATGAAGTGGCGCGTAGGCACCTCGTGCTGAACGCCCGTACAGCTCAACCAGGGATAAGCCACAACGGCTGAAAGGATGTGGGCAGGAAACTCTATTTCGGGAACAAGCTCAACGCCACGCACTTGCGCGTAGGCCACGAGTTCGCGCACGTCGTCCTGCGTATAGAAGCCGCCGAGGCGCTTCGTGTCCGTTCCTGCCCATGCTCCTACCTCCGTGAGGCGCGGATACTTCTTGATTTCAAGACGCCATCCCGAGTCGTCGATGAGGTGGAACTGCAACTTGTTGAGCTTATACATGGCCATCATGTCGATGTACTTCTTCACAAATTCCTTGTCGTAGAAGTAGCGCGCCACGTCGAGCATCATGCCTCGCCATGGGCGCTCGGGCGCATCGGCAATCTCAACACATGGAGCCGTCCAGGTAGTAGCTCGCTGCCATTTTTGACTATAAATCTCGGCCGGAAACAGCTGTAGCAACGACTGTATGCCATAGAAGGCGCCGTTGGCATCGGCTGCTACGATGTCCACGCCCTTCTTCGTCACCGAAAGCGTGTAAGCCTCAGCCTTCAGCTGCGCCCCGGCGTCAGTACGCAGAACGATGGTGCCCTTAGCCTTGCCCTCCTTCATAACAGCTACGCGGCCCGTTGACTGCGCCAGCAACTCCTGCAAATATTCCGCCTGCCCCTTAAACGCGGGGTCGTAGGCAATCACAATCTTCTCGGGCAAAACAAAAACGCCCTGCGTCTGCTCCATCTGTACAGGCATCGGAATGATGCTGACGGGCGCCTGGGTTTGCGCAAACACCGCGCTCATGCCAAAAACCGACATGCCCAACACAAATTTTCGCAAAGAAAACTTCCTCATATTATATATATGTTATTTATAAAAAAAATATTGCTGCATACTCCTTGCAAATATACATAAATCTGAACGGATAACCTCATTTTTAAGTCATATTTAGAGCAGAATTGACATCAACATTGAGCAAATAGCCAATTTATAGCCCATTTTTTTGTCAAGGTGAGCAAAATAATGTATTTTTGTTTTGAAATAAGGTTTGACATTGTCGCAATTCCGCAGAATTGTGGCAATCTTTGGTGGCAATAAAGGCCATGAACAAGGCTTGAAATTTATCACAAATCTTAATATTAACAACTTAATTCAATTTTATGAAAAAAATCTTATTGATGCTCGTTGCCCTATTGTGCACAACGGCACACGTTTGGGCAGACAAAGTGACAGACTTGTCGCAGCTCAGCAACGACAAGGTGTATTTCATCCAGAGCGAAAGAGCTTTCTTGATGTACAGCTCAGCAGTTCCCGGTGAAATTTGTACAAACAATGGTAGCGCCGTTGAAAAAGTAAGCAAGGATTTGGCTGACCCCAACCAGCAGTTCCAAATCATCAAGAACGGCGACAACTACTACCTCTTCAGCGTAGGTGCGCAGAAGTACGTAAGCACTAATGGTAGCTACGAAGCAAACGCGTCTTCAGTTTTGAAAATTGAAAAAGTAAACAACGCTTCTTATCCCTGGAAGTTGTGCATCGGCAACAACGGTATGAACTCACAGATTCCCGGCCAAATGCCTGCAGGTATCACAGTGAACTCATGGACAACAACCGACGCAGGTAACTGCTACAGCATCGAAGAAGCTATTCCCCTCGACAAGGAATACACCATCACAATCCTCGGTGCAACAGACGAAGCAGCCGGCATCACTTACAACGGAGAAACATATCTTAACGGCGCAAAGATTAATACGACCGAAACAATCAAGGCCGGCGACATCACAGCTGCATCTGTTGAAGGCATGTTCCCCGTAATCAGCATCAGCGGCCTCACAATTTACGTAAGCTACTTCAGCAACAACACTAAGTTCTATACAATTCAGAACGGCAAGGGTGCTTACGTCAGCGTCAGCCCCGAATACTCAGACGGCAGCGGCCTTAAGCTCAACAACAGCAACGCTCCTCGCGACAACAAGGGTATCTGGGCCTTCGTAAAGAAGGGTGGCACTTACACCATCTACAATTATTCAACCGGTCTTTCAAAAGTGCTCGGCATCACCGGAACTGAAGCAAATGCCCGCACAAATATGGTGAACCCCGACCAAGCCGGCTACGACACTAAGTTCGAAGGTACGCTCAACCTCGGAAAAGCAGATGCCTCTTACATCAAGATTGCCGGAACCAACAAATGGTGGAACGACCGCAACGGCTATCTCGCACTTTGGGATTGGAGCAACGTAACAGGCGACCAGGGTTCTATGTTCTACATCTCAGAAGTGGACTACGCAGACTTCCCCGACGAATACTTCTACGAAGTGAGCGACATCAAGGGCGTATCTACTTTCTCTCCCAAGAACCCCAACACTCTCTGGTACAAGACTTCAGCCGAAGCAAGCGGCGTTAGCTACCCCTGGATGGAATATGCTCTCCCCATCGGTAACGGTGAATTGGGCGCAATGATTTTCGGTGGCGTACACAACGAAGAAATTCAGTTCAACGAAAAAACTCTTTGGAGCGGTCCTTCAAACGTAGTTGGCGCAGGCGGCGGTAACCGTACGTTCATGAACTTTGGTTCGGTATTCGTTGAAAATGCTGACAAGGCTATTTGGGAAGGCGTGACAGAATATGTTCGCTACCTCGACATCGAAGACGGTATTGCCGGCGTAGAGTTCAATAATGCTAACGGCAGCAAGTTCACACGCAAGTACCTCTCTTCAGCTCCCGACCAGGTAATCGCTGCTCAATACAAGGCTGAAGGCGACGACAAGATGAACCTCAAGTTCACGCTCGACCCCGGCAAGGGCATCAACGCGAGCGCAGTTACTTACGCCGACGGCACAGCTTCATTCACCGGCAAGATGACATCTGTAAGCTTTGCAGCACGCCTCCACGTTGTAGCCGACGACAATGCGGTTGTAACTACAACAGACAAGAGCATCACTGTAAGCAACGCAACAGAAATTACATTCTACTTGAAGGGTGCTACAAACTTCAATGGCGACATGGAAGTTTTGAACAACTACTTCACAACAGAAACTGCAGCTGACATCAATGCAAAGGCTAAGACAACCATCGAAACTGCTATTGAAAAGGGCTACGCTGCTGTTGAAACTGACCACATCGCAGACTTCAACGCTATCACTAAGCGCATGACGTTCGACCTCGGCCTTACAACTCCTACAGTTGACACTAAGACTTTGATTGACAACTACTATCCCAACAACGGCGATGCAAGCAGCACAGCTAACGACCACTTGTTCCTCGAACAACTCTACTTCCACTTCGGTCGTTACCTCGCAATCAGCTCTAACCGTCAGCCCATCGCAGCTCCCAACAACTTGCAGGGTATTTGGAACGACCGTGGCACAGATTCTCCCTGGAACTCTGACATCCATACGAACATCAACATCCAGATGAACTACTGGCCCACAGAAATCACGAACCTCTCTGACCTTCACAAGCCTTTCGTCAACTTCATCATCCGCGGCGCACAGAGCGAAGGTTGGAAGAACGTAGGTAAGCAGTACAATGGTGGTTATGGCTGGAGCGTGCTCACAGAATCTTCACTCTACAACAGTATGAGTACATGGGGTAGCAACTATCTCGTTGCCAACGTTTGGTACACAAGCCACCTTTGGACACACTGGCGCTACACTCAGGACAAGGAATTCTTGAAGAAGGCATTCCCCGTAATGTGGGACTGCGCTGAATTCTGGTTCCACCGCTTGATTCAGGACCGCGTAGTTAAGGATGGCACTTATGTTGCTCCCGACGAATTTAGTGCCGAACAGCACGGCAACGAAAAAGAAGATGGTACGGCTCACGCTCAGCAGATGATTTCTTACCTCTTCGAAAATCTTGCTGAAGCTATCGAAATCCTTGGCCTTGAAAACACTGGACTCTCAGCCGAAGACGTAGATAAGCTCAACACTTACCTTAAGAAGACCGACAAGGGACTCCACACTGAAGTTTACGACGGAAAATGGGGCAATCCTTGCAATGGTGTTAAGACTGGCGACGTACTCCTCCGCGAATGGAAGTATTCTCCCTACAGCGTAGGCGAACGCGGACACCGCCACATCTCTCACTTGATGGCACTCTTCCCAATGGACCAGATTTCTCCCGAAAGCGAATACTTTACTCCCGCAGTTAATGCACTCAAGCACCGCGGCGACGCTGCTACAGGTTGGTCAATGGGTTGGAAGGTGAACCTCTGGGCACGTGCTCAGGATGGCGACCACGCTCACATCATCATCAAGAACGCACTCAAGCACTCTACAACTTACGGAACAGACCAAGGTCAGGGTGGTATCTACTACAACCTCTTCGACTCACACGCTCCCTTCCAGATCGACGGTAACTTCGGTGTTTGCTCAGGTATGGCAGAAATGCTCTTGCAGAGCGCACACGGTTATATCAACATCCTCCCCGCTCTTCCCAAGGTATGGTACAAGCAGGGCGAAGTTAAGGGTATGAAGGCTATGGGCAACTTTACTGTTGACTTCAACTGGAGTGCCGGCAAGTGCCAAAACGTTCGCATCGTAAGCAATGCTGGTGCAGAGCTCAAGGTACGTTGCACTCGCGGCGCGATGGACATCGACAAGGCAAGCATCAAGGTTAACGGTACAGAAGTTACAGTAACTATCGACGACAACAACATCGCAACAATTCCTTGCGCTAAGGACGACGTTGTTGAAATCAACTTTACACAAGTGACAAGCATCAAGAACGTTGCAACAAGCAACGCCCCTCTTAACGATGGTAATCTCTACGACCTCAGCGGTCGCCGCATTTCTGAAGCAAACGCTGGACAAGTGTACATTCAGAATGGTGTAAAAAAACTTTCTAAGTAATCCAACAAAGATTGAAGCTCCGCATAAAGCACCCGTCTTTAGCGGAGCTTCTTTTTTCATCAGAAAATCGGTCCTCAAATCCAAAAAACAAATCTCTACTTTACAAAAACAAGGATATTTCAACTTTTTTTACGTTTTTTTTGAAAAAAATCAGCCACAGCTTTGCAAATACAAATTTTACTACTAATTTTGCACTCGCAATTCGGGGTGTAGCTCAGTCCGGTTAGAGTGCGCGTCTGGGGGGCGTGAGGTCGCTGGTTCGATTCCAGTCACCCCGACTGAATTGTTAAAATGCGGTTGTCCTTGATGAAGGGCAACCGCATTTTCTGTCAAATCGCTTTGTTTATCGCCGAGAAAAGTGTATTTTTGTCTGTTCAATTTTGCACGTCATGAAAATTACGGAACTCATCAGTAAGGGCACTACGGCTTTTTCGTTTGAAGTGTTGCCTCCACTTAAGGGCACAGGATTCGACAACCTGAAGCACACCATCGAAAAATTGCGCGAGTTCGACCCACGCTATATTAATATTACCACGCATAGGTCTGAGTATGTTTACACAGATTTAGGCAACGGACTTATGGAGCGCCACCGCGTGCGTCGCCGACCCGGAACGGTAGCTGTTGCTGCCGCCATTCAGCAGGAGTTTGGCATCCCGGTAGTTCCCCACGTGGTGTGCAGCGGATGTACACGCGAGCAAATTGAATACATGCTCCTCGACCTCCAATTCCTGGGCATCGAAAACCTGCTCGTATTGCGCGGCGACAAAGCTAAAGAGGACGCTACCTTTAAGCCCGAGCCCAACGGCCACACTCACACCACTGAACTCGAAGAACAAATCAATCAGTTCAACGCCGGACAATTTATCGATGGTTCGCCCATTAAGAACCCCGGACGTCCGTTCAGCTATGGTGTGGCATGCTATCCCGAGAAACACGAAGAGGCGCCTAACCTCCAAACTGACCTCAACTGGTTCAAACGCAAAGTCGAACTGGGCGCTGAATACGGAGTGACCCAACTATTTTACGACAACCAAGCCTACTTCCGCTTCGTTGATAGTTGTAAAGCAGCGGGCATCGAAGTTCCTATTATTCCGGGCATCAAACCGCTGACAAAATTATCGCAACTCCAGGTTGTGCCCAAAGTTTTTCATTGCGACATTCCTGAAGCCCTGGCCGAAGAAGTGCGCAAGTGCAAAACCGATGACGACGTCAAGCAGGTTGGTATAGAATGGTCGGTTGAGCAGTGCCGCGAGCTCATTCAGCACGGTTGCCATAGTCTTCACTTCTACACAGTTTCGGCCGTAGATTCCATTGCTGAAATTGCAAAACGCATCTATTAGCAAAACTGCATCTTCAAAACTTCCTATTACCGCAAAGATTTTCACCACACGATGAATTTTTCAACCATCATAGCCCAAGAGAGCATCAAGCAGCGTCTCCGTCAACAATTGATTACGGGACAAATTCCGCATGCCCAGCTATTTTGTGGTCCCGATGGTTGCGGTAAACTCCCCATGGCACTTGCCTTTGCAAAGGCACTGCTGTGTCAAAACCCAAAGAATGGAGAAGCCTGCGAAGAATGCCGCTCCTGCAAAATGCTCCACCATTGGGAGCACCCAGACCTCCATTTTATCTACCCCATAAAAAAGACGCAAGCAACGCCACTATGCAAGTCGTATCTGCCAGCATGGCGAGAAGAATTGACTCGCTCACCCTACCTCGACTCTGTGCGCTGGAACGAAGCCATGCAGGTGGAAAACCAACAACCTTGTATCTATGTAGCCGACGCCGATGCGATTAGCGAAACACTCTACCTTGCGGCACAACAAGGAGGTTATCGCGTAGTGATTATCTGGAAAGCGGAAGTTCTGATGGAACAAGCAGCCAACAAACTTCTAAAAATTCTTGAAGAACCACCCGCGCACACCGTTTTTCTGCTCATTACAAGCAATCCAAACAACATCCTACCTACCATTCTAAGCCGTACACAGCGCATACAGTTCAACGCACTTACTCCGGCAGAACTCACACAAGTACTGACAGAAGTCCACGGTCTGAGTTCGGAAGACGCTCTTCCCATTGCTCGAAGCAGTTCCGGCAGCTACATTCAGGCTGTCCGTCAGTTGCAGGTCAACGAAGAGCGAGAGATGTTCTTTGATATGTTCGTGCAGCTCATGCGAAAATGCTACTTGCGCGACATTCGCGAAATGCACCGTTGGTCCGAACTCGTTGCCGAATGGGGGCGTACAAAGCAAAAAGACTTTTTGCAATACTGCCAACACCTCATACGCGAAAACTTCATATTTAATTTCCACCAACCCGAACTCAATTATATGTCGAAAAAGGAGCGCGACTTCTCCGTAAGATTCTCTCCCTTCATCAACGAAAAAAATGTCATCAACATCATGAACGAACTATCGCTCGCCGAACGCGACATTGCGCAAAACGTAAATGCTCGCATGGTGTTCTTCGATTTCGCACTGAAGATGATAGTTCTGCTCATTCAAAAATAACATAGCCTTCAAGGACTACAAACGAAGGCCCCATCCTCACCCTATTCTATGAACAAAGATTTTCAGATACATCCTTGCTTACGCGGACTGAGCGCCAAAGGCTGTGGCCGCCAAGACAAGCAGCTGAACACTTACGACTACTACGCCGATATTCCAGGCAACAACGATGCTTGCGACTTAGTAGAAGTACAGTTTAAGCACACCCGCAAAGGTTATTACCGCAACGACAACCACCTGCCACTCCAAAAGGGCGACATGGTTGCCGTCGAAGCATCGCCGGGCCACGACATCGGAGTTGTGAGCCTCACAGGCCAACTTGTTCCGCTACAGATGAAGAAAGCAAGTCTCAAGCCCGGCACAGAAATCAAGCGCATCTATCGCAAAGCACGCCCCGTTGACCTTGAGAAATACGAGGAAGCACAAAGTCGCGAATATCCCACCATGATTGAAGCGCGCCAAATAGCAAAATCGCTCAATCTCGACATGAAAATTGGCGATGTCGAATATCAAGGCGACTGCAACAAAGCCATCTTCTACTACATCGCTGACCAGCGCGTCGATTTCCGACAACTCATCAAAGTACTTGCCGATACATTCCACGTACGCATAGAAATGAAGCAAATTGGTGCGCGCCAGGAAGCAGGACGTATTGGCGGAATCGGCCCATGTGGCAGAGAACTCTGCTGCGCTACATGGATGAAAAACTTCAACAGCGTATCAACAACAGCTGCACGCTTTCAAGACATTTCACCTAATCCCCAGAAACTCGCAGGTCAATGCGCCAAGCTCAAATGCTGCCTCAACTACGAAGTGGATACATACATGGAAGCAATGCGCAAGCTTCCGAGCCGTGAAATAACGCTCGAAACAGCCGATGCAACCTACTATTACTTCAAAGCCGACATCCTTGCCGGACTCGTAAGCTACAGCACGGACAAACGCATGGCTGCAAACATCGTAACCATCACAGCCGAACGTGCGCTTGAAATCATCCACCTCAATAAGTTGGGCGAAAAGCCATTGTCCTTGGAACCCGAAGACGCTAACGCACCGGTACTCTCAACCGACCTCGCAGAGCAAGACAGCCTCACACGCTTTGACAAACGCAAAGACGGAGGTCGTAAGGCCGGCAAAAGACGTGACAACGACAAACGCGCAGAACGCCGCTCCGAACGTCGCGATTCGGGCGACAACAACGAACATCGTCCCCACTCCGAACGCCCTCAACGCAGCGAACGCCACAACTCCAACAATCGCCAGCGTCGCAAGCGCAACGACAACAAAGACGCCACTGAATAAATCAGAACTCAGCGCCACAAAGTACGCTTCACAAAATGAAGAATACACTCATATTATTAATAACCCTCATCATGATAGGCTGCAGTCGCCCTGCGGCCTACTCATTTTTTATTGCCATAGACGACGGAAGGTGGGAAAACTCCGAACATGCGATTTTCTCAATCGATACGCTGCCGCAAGTAGGAACATACGCATGCAACCTGCTCCTACGAACGATGAAGGCAACGCCCTATCCCTACAAAGATTTTTACGCTGAAATAAAGTTCACACAAAACGACTCGGTCGTCATCGCAACCGACACCATTCAAATCAATCTCAGCAATGACCAAAACTCAGAAAACGCAGCCGGTATCAGTATGCACACACACAGCCTCAAACTGAGGAACATCAGCTACGCACCATCACAAAGCCATCAAGTCACCGTGCGCCACCTCATGCAGCAAAGCCCCCTTCCGGGAATCATAGCAGTAGGCATCGAACTTACCCCCACGTCCAACGAAAATTAATCAACGCCCCATCCGCTTAGATTATGAACATTTACTTCGCACCCTTACAAGGCTACACTGAAGACACATATCGCCGCCTGCACCACAAACTTGCTGGCGGAATAACGGAATACGTTTCGCCCTTCGTCCGATTAGAGCACGGCGGCATCCGCTCTAAAGATGCACGCGACGTACGCCCCGAATTCAACGAAGGCATTCCGTTTACCCCCCAGGTCATTGCTAAAGACGAGACTGAATTTCGTACACTCGTAGATTATCTATCAAGCCTTGGCTACCGCAGAATTGATTGCAACATGGGCTGTCCATTCCCCCTCCAGGCACGCCATGGACGCGGTTCCGGACTTTTGCAACATCCCGACAACGTTGCGGCAATCCTGCACGCGATGGAAACGTACTCCGACATCCGTTTTTCCGTAAAAATGCGCTTAGGGCAGGACGACATCAACGAAGGTTTGCAGCTCATCCCCCTTCTTAACGCCGCCCCCTTGTCCCACATCACACTCCACCCACGTCTTGGCAAGGACCAATACAAAGGAACCACCGACCTCAACGCTTTCAGCACCTTTGCCCAAGCCATCGCCCACCCCCTTATATATAATGGAGACGTACGCACACTGAGCGACATCCGACGCATAGAAACGCTCCACCCCAACCTCGAAGGCATCATGATTGGCAGAGGTCTATTGGCGCGTCCCTCGCTTGCTGCGGAATATCATTCAGGAACCGAATGGGAGCCACAACGCCGGATTTCCCTCATCAAGCAGCTCCACGAGGGCTACTACGAAAGCCTCAGCCACATCATTCCCGGCGAAGCCCAACTGCTTTCCAAGCTACAAACTTTCTGGGATTACACCGACGAAAGCCTTGTTGACAAAAAACTGCTCAAACGAATCCGCAAAACAGGCAGTTTACGCAACTACCTCAGCGCCATTCAGGAAATTCGATAAGCACCGTCGGCGCACATCTACCAAGCCCCGCATTGCCGACGCACACGAAATTTTAAATTCCAACAATACCAATTCTATTCTAACTATGAAGAAAACAATCCTCCCTACGCTCCTCCTGTCGCTCTGCGCAATGTGGTTCGCATCATGCGGCAACCCCAAAGCAAATGAGTCAACCACAGCTACTGCCGACACTTTGCAAACGGCTACGACAGACACCATTGTTTACGAACACGACTACTTAGTGAAAGCAGGCGACACAGCCCCCGACTTTACCTTGCCTACAACCGACGGAACAAACTTCACACTCTCCGAACAGCGCGGCAAAGTCGTAATGCTCCAGTTCACCGCAAGCTGGTGTGGCGTTTGCCGAAAGGAGATGCCCCACATCGAAAGCCAAATCTGGCAGCGCCACAAGAATAATGCGGACTTTGTTTTAATCGGAATCGACCGCGAAGAAACCAAAGACGTTGTTGACGCCTACACACAAAAGGTAGGCACCACCTACCCCATGGCGCTCGACACGGCAGCAAACGTCTTCGCAAGCTATGCGCTCCGCCAATCAGGCATCACGCGCAACGTACTCATCAACCGCGACGGACGCATCGTGAAGCTCACCCGACTCTTCAACGAAGAAGAGTTCAACTCCCTCGTACACAGCATCGACAGCTTGCTCGCCAAGTAAATTCTGACATGCTTAACAAAAAAAGAGGCGCTGACGAACATTACAGTTTGTTCGTCAGCGCCTCATCTGTTTTCATCATTCAAAAAAGCGCTCCATAAGCACGAGCGATAAAAATCCGAGGAGCAAAGCATAAGTAGCAGCTTTCTGATAACCATGAGCATGCGTTTCCGGAATCATTTCATCACTCACCACGTAGAGCATCGCTCCGCCGGCAAACGCCAGCATCAAGGGAAGCAACTGTTCGGAAACGCCCCCTGCGGCAAAGCCCACCCAAATACCAACGACTTCAAATAGTGCAATGAGCACGGAAATCATCAGTGTGCGCCAGCGGTTTACGCCTGCCAATAACAAAGGCGAAATCACCACCATCCCCTCGGGCACATTCTGCAACGAAAGCCCTGCTGTCACTGTCCACGCATTGCTGACGTCTTCAGCGTTGAAACCCACGCCGGCAGCCATCCCTTCCGGAAATTTATGAAGCGCGATGGCAAGCACAAACAGCAATACACGGTTGAGCGTGGCATTGTTGCGATGTTCCTCGGGGTCGAGCCCTGTAACGTGGTGCAGGTGAGGCGTAATATGGTCGAGCAAATTCAGAAACACCGCTCCACACATGACGCCCACAATTACGAGCCACACATCGTGCGTTGCGGTCAGCTCCATCGCCGGCAGAATTAATCCCACCACCGAGGCAGCCAACATCACCCCCGCACAAAAACCAATGACCATGTCATTATATCTATGCGGCAACTCCTTTATAAAGAAGCCAAGCACAGCCCCAATCAACGAAGCCCCACATAGTGCAGCAGCACTTATCCAAACTTGTTGCATAATCAATCCCTCTATAATACGAAGCTCACTCGACGGACGCAAGCACGCATGTGCTCACACCGCCAGTGAGCTTATTTTTTATAAAATTCAGTTGATATCGGCTGACGTTACTTCATGAGCACCTTCTTGCCGTTCACAATGTAAACACCCTTTGAGAGTTGCTCGCGCTTGAGCGGATTCACGCGGCGACCATCGATTGTATAGATGACTTCACCGTCCGTCGTTTCAACTGCTTCAATGCTTGTCGGACTTACCACGCGGAGCGTAGCATCAACAATATAACCTCCGTTTGCCAGGATACCATTTTCACCGCTACAAGTACCGTCGGCACCAATCTGACCGCCGGCATCCACGCTGTTCCAGTCCACCTTGAAGCGAACACGATAGTCGCCCGGCTCAGCAGGAGCCTTGAACGGTGGGCAATAGAAGGTGTTGCGCGCATTGCCCGTAAGCTGAGTGCCCTCAGCGTTCACACCGCTACTGCCATCATTGAAGCTGCCGGAATAGAAGCTGAACGTCTTAAGTTCCGTGCCGCTCTGATCCGTACTACCTTCGAGGAAGGAGAACTGCTTGTCGTGGTTTTCGTCTATATAGAAGTAGCCGTGCATCCAAGTGCCCTGGTAGCCAAAGGTGACGCTGAGCATAGCCGACGGCGCACACTTGAAGATACCCTTAGCGCCCGACATCAGATTGTTATACACCTTGCTGGCATTCACAGCAAGCGTCTGAACATCGCCACCCTCTTCCTGCAACGAAACAGAGTTGAGCTGGCGGTCACTACGAGTGGGCACAGTGCTCTTAGGAAAGTTTGTGGTGTAAGTTTCGTTGTCTTCCTCTTCAACAAAGAAGCTTCCCTCCGTAGTAGAGAAGAGTGCGGTGAGCGTCTTGTTTTCCGACATTTTCACAGTAAGCGTTGCGTCGCCCGAAATTACGGTGCGACCCTGGCGCCATCCGTTGAAGTAGAAACCCTCGGCCGGCTGAGCAGTCATAGTGACTTCGGCATTGCGTTCAAACGTAGCATCTGTACCTTCCTGACCAACGATGCTCACCACACCTCTGCCTGCAATGTTAGGCTGCACGATGAGTTGGCGACCTTCCTGCTTGCCCTGAATATAGACGGGCAGGTCGTAGAGCACGCCATAAATGTCGGCATTAGCCGTAGCGCCGCCATTTTGGTCAACACGGATGCGCAAGCGGCCTAAGTCGGCTGCCGTTGCTGGCACACTGATGGTAGCTTCGAGTTGTTCGGCAACAGCAGGTTGCACACTCGTTTCGAACACGCCGTCAGCGTCAAAGTCAGCCCACACCGTCACGCTCAATCCGTCCACATCTGCTCCTACGAGCTTTGCCGAAATCTTAGCCTCGCCACCGGCCATGAGCGTTGCGCGCTCTGTAGTGTAGATTTGATAAGGCGTCATCGCCGTAGGCTTGTAGTGCAACTCTGTCAACACGCCCTCGCCAGCAATGTCAATCTGCGTGAGGCGCGTTTTGTTGGAGAACGTTCCGCAGGGCAAACGATACGCTGCAATAGCCGGACAAACGTCTTCGGCTTCTTCTGCCGGCGGTGTAGGTTCGGTTTCGGAGTAGGCAATCTCATTGATGTTCCAGTAAGAGTTGCCGCGACCGGTCTTAATATAATATGCCACAACTCCGTTGGCGCCCTTGTTCAAGCCTAAAGTTGCGTCCTCATTATAATTAATGCCGCCCTGGTCGGTCGAAGCCAGGAAGTAGGTCGTACCCGCGCCCGTTGTTCCGGCACCGGTGCTCACCATGTACTCTACAGGCTCCGTACCCATACTTACCAGCTGGCTCAAGCCGGGAGCCGACGACGACTGCATATAAAGTTCCGTCGCAACGTTCTGAATATAGTAGCAATCGCTGTTTTCCGTGGGAATAAATTTCCAGACAAACTGTCCGTCCTGAGCATTGAGCGCAGCAATCTGCATGTTGCTACCCGCAGCACAGATGTAGCTACTTTGCTCTCCGTTTCGGTTGATGGTATAGAATTTATCCTCGTCAAAAGCCTGTGCCTGCGCAAACGCTAACAGCCCGAGGCCTAATGTTAAGAAGCTTTTCATAATCATTGGTTGTTTAGAAAAATGGATAGGTTAGCGCTTTGTGCTCTCACCCGGCATTGTCACCTTGAACATGTTGCTCGTAGTGTGTTCACGATTGATGATGTCCACCATCTGCTTCACGATGTCGGGATTATTAGCCGCCACGTCGTTGTCCTCGTGCACATCGACAGAGAGGTCGTAGAGGCTGGGCGTACCATTCTTCACGACGAGTTTCCATTCGCCCATGCGGAGCGCGAGCATGTTGGTTTCGTGGAATTCCCAGTAGAGGAAGTCGTGCTTTTCCTGCTGCGCATCGTTGCCGCGAAGCGTTTGGTTGAACGAGATGCCGTCAAAGCGCTGCGCATCCGTGCTCGCCTTGAGGCTGTAAGCGTCACCGTTGAGTCCGGCATAGTCGAGGAGCGTAGGCATGAGGTCGTAGAATGCCAACTGGTGGTCGTTCACCGTTCCGGCAGGCACACCGGGACCCTTAGCGATGAAAGGCACGCGGATACCACCTTCGTGCGTAGAGCGCTTCGTGCCGCGGAGGAGTCCGTCGCGGTTGAACCAATCGGGGTCTGCACCACCCTCTTCGTGAGGTCCGTTGTCCGATGTGAAGATGACGAGCGTATTGTCCGCCAAGCCCATTTCTTCGAGCTTCGCAAAGATTTCGCCCACCTGCGTGTCGAGGCGTGTAATCATGGCTGCGAACTGAGCGTGGCGATTCGTGTTCTTGTAGTACCACGATGAGAAAGCGCCGCCAAATCCGCTATCGTTACATTGGAAAGCCTGCGTATATTTCTGCAAAATGCTGTCGTTGGGCTGCCACAATTCAGCGTGGGGCAACGTATAAGTGAAGATACCGAAGAAGGGTTCGTCGTCCGTCTGTCGGCCAATCCAGTCGAGCGCATACTGGTGGATCATGTCGGCAGTATATTGCGCACGGTTTTCGTAATCGGCATGGCCCGACGACACGTCGCGGTGCTGGATGTTCTGCTTGAGCGTATCGACCACCACATGTTTGTCGCCATATTTCTCAGGGTCGTAGCGGTTGAGGAAGTTGGGGTAGTACGTGTGCGCCTGGAACTGACAGATGGGTCCATAATAGCAGTCGATGCCGCGAAGGTTGGGGAGCGACGAACTACTGCTGCTGCTCCACGCGCTGGTGTCAGTATTGCCCTGAGCATCCTTCTTATACGTGTTGGGATGGTCGAGGTTGTAGTAACCGCCTGCCCACTTGCCAAACATACCCGTATTGTAGCCTGCAGCCTTGAAGAGTTCGGGCACAATTTTGTGCGTATTCAGATAGGGTTCCTGACCGATGACGCGATAGTCGGGGTTGTTGCCAAACATATTTTCCTGTCGGCTGCTCTGCCAATACTCCCTATTACCACGCACGTGCACGTGGCCCGTGTGCTGTCCTGTCATGAAGCTCGCACGCGAGGGCGCACTCACCGGACTGCCGGCATAGGCTTGCGTAAAACGCATACCCTCCTGAGCCATGCGGTCGAGGTTGGGCGTAGAAATGAGTTGCTGACCATAACATCCAAGGTCGCCATATCCCATGTCGTCGCACATGATGTAGATGATGTTCGGACGTTCCTGTGCCAAAGCCGCAGCAGGCAAAGCCGAGGCGATGAGCATAAGTGTAGAAGTTTTCATAATATTATAGTTTGAAAAATTGTTCAAAACATATTTACCATTATCAGCAAAATTACAGTTTTTTTAGCATTCATCATGAATATTTACAACTGAATCTGCCGAAACTTACGTTTTATCGCTGATATTTAACATTTATTCATAGGTTGCGCACCGTCTGTTAATGCAAACGCTCCCTACTCCCTTGCCCCGAGTGCGCACTAAAGACAAAAAAACCTCGATGAACTACTTGCAGTTCACCGAGGTCTCAACTTTCTAATTATTATTAAAAACCATTTATTATCAAATTACCATTCATGGCTCCAATAACCATTTTCCTTGCGAGTAAGCTGTACGCCTTCTTCCGAAGTTTCTACTGTTTGGTCGTACATCTTGATTGAACTCGCGGCGAGCATGCTTGATGCTTCCATCTTCACGATTTCAGCCTTAGGGGCAACATATATCTTCTTCATTATCGCTATGTTTTAGACGTTTAAATTATTTACTTTACAACTTTCTTACCATTCTGGATATAGATACCCTTAGTAACATTGTTTACGCGGCGACCGCTGAGGTCATAAATAGGTGCGTTAGCGTCAACACCGCTGTTCAAAACTGTTTCAATTGCTGTAGTGTTGCCACCCAAGTTGAACTTCAGTACAGCAGCGGGAGTTTCTGTTACCAAGTATGCCTTGAATCCGTTGTTGAGGAAGTGAGTATCGCCTTCTGCGCCTTCAGCATTCTTATTCAATTTAGCCTTGTAGAGACCTACAACACCTTCCTGATTGCTGAGTACGTAAGCAGGTCCTTCAACGTAAGTTGCAGCCACGGTACCTTCAAGACCGCTATCGATTGTAGCTTCGGTTTCTGTAATAGCAAGGTCGTAAGTGCCTTCGTTGCCACTCAGAATGACACCTGTGTTAGCAGGAACAACACCACCTTCAATTGCGTTCAATGTAGCCCATTCACCATTTACCATTACAGTGTTTGCTGTAATGCCCTCAACTTGTACAGCTACAGGAGCGTAGAATGTTGCATAGCCGGCTGCTGAGATTGTTACAGGAAGTTCAGTAACTTCTTCGAGGTTGAAACGGTAACCGTCACCTCCGTCGCTACTGCCTGCATTACTACTTGCATCTACAGAATAGAAATATCTGCCATTGTTAAATTTAATGTTATATTTTCCAAGAGTGCCACTTGCTGCAAAACTAATATCAATGCTGCTTCCAACAGATTGTGCGTAGCCGATGAAGTTCTCATCTGCACGTTTTGCCAAATACATACCAGTTTCAAATGAGAGCAACTTATCGCCATCAAAATAGAATATACTATTGCTTGTTGTTGCTGCATCTACTGAGAAATCAACTCGCTCAGCGTGTGTACCAGATACTAAATAGTAATCAGCATTGTTTTTAATACGGAGGAATGTTCCAGCTTCGGGCATGTTGAGAGTGAAAGAAGCAATGATAGCTTGCATTGTTGCAATATGTGCTTCCAATTCTGCGTCTGTAGCTTCAGCCGGAATATTCTCTGAATACGCTGCAATTTCATTATATTTTGCTACGTAATTATCATAAGAAGAAGAGTACTCACCTAAACCATCACCAACAGCAATCTGTCCGAACAATGTCTCTGCCTGCTCAACAATTGCAACAAGTTCATCGCCCAAGTTTGAAATTTCGCATGCTACAACTCTAAGAGCAGAACCAGTATCTCTACCATTCCAGTAGCATAAAGAATTTTCACTATTATATGATTGACGGTTGAAAGCATAATCTGTATTATCCGGATGTACAACATAGAAAGTATTTGCTCCTGCATTAGCGTGTGTTGCGGGTTCAATTCTCCACGCTGTATTTCCTGTAGCGTCGTTCTTCACTACCATGCGCGCAAGCTGTGCTGCGTTTTTGTCACCAGTAGGAGCTGAGGGAGCAGAAAGAACCTTAGTTTCACCTGCTACATAGTTGACAATTTCAAAACCATCGAATGGATTACCAACAAAACCCCAAGCATATGAATTCTTATTAGATGATGGAGCTGCAGACTGTGAAGCAGGGATATATTCCTTTGCCGCATCATACTGCAAATATGTAAAACCATCATCACGAATCTGCAAATTATACCATTGACTAATATTGCTATAAGAAGAAGCGGCTTCGAAAGGAGCTGCTACAGTACAAGTCACATCAACTTCATTGGTTTCTACAGTAACATTGCCTTCGGGATATTCAAAGCTAACATAAGGAACAGCTGGAGCATTGAATTCAGAACCAATAGCTTGTTCTACGATAACACGATTTTTTTCTTCGCCATTCAAATTATAAACATAAGTTACAGAAACAGCAGACACTTCGTCAACTCCGTAAACATAGTGAATTGTCCAACCACCGAGACCTGTATTATAAGTAGGTGTACCTGAATCAGCATTCTGAACGTTTATCCACTTATTATCTGTAACAAAGCGCACGAGATTGGCATCATCGTTTCCGTTGATATAAGCTTGTGAGTCTCCATC
>JAFOWI010000108.1 GCA_017425985.1 Bacteroidaceae bacterium
AGCACAAGCAGGAGGAATTACGGGGTTGATAAATACGCCTTCCTGGAAAGCCATCATCGTTGCGGCAAAAGTCTTTTCAATGTCGCGCACATACAAGGGGATAATGGGGCTTTCTGTGTCGCCAATTTCAAAACCTGCAGCACGGAACTTATCGAGCGCATAATTCGTTACATCCCAAAGCGCAGCAATACGTTCGGGCTCAGTCTGAATAATACGCACAGCCTCAAGCGCAGCAGCTGTAGCAGCGGGAGTGTTCGAAGCCGAGAAGATGTACGTACGGCAGTTATGACGAATCCAGTTGATTACAGAAGAATCCGCAGCAATAAAGCCTCCGATACTTGCGAGCGACTTAGAGAAAGTACCCATAATGAGGTCCACCTCGTCGGTCAATCCGAAATGGTCGCATACACCACGGCCATCACGTCCGAAGACACCTACACCATGCGCCTCATCAACCATTACAGTTGCATTGTACTTCTTCTTCAAACGGATAATTTCGGGCAAGTTGCAAAGATCGCCTTCCATAGAAAACACACCGTCAACGACGATAAGCTTTATCGCATCTGGGTCGCAACGCTGCAACTGCTTCTCAAGGTCAGCCATGTCGTTGTGCTTAAACTTCAACTGCTTTGCCATTGAAAGGCGGCGTCCGTCAATGATTGAAGCGTGGTCGCGGTCATCACATATAATATAGTCATTACGGCCACACAAGCAGGCAATAACACCAGAATTCACAGTAAAACCGGTAGAGAAACAAAGCGACTCTTCCTTGCCAATATACTTTGCAATTTCTCTTTCAAGTTCTACATGCAAGTCCAACGTACCATTCAAGAAACGGCTACCGGCACAACCTGTACCATATTTGTCCAGTGCATCCTTCGCAGCCTTAATGATGCGTTCATCTCCTGTCAGACCTGTATAAGCATTAGAACCAAACATCAACACATGATGTCCGCCCATTTCGACCTCAGTACCCTGCTTTCCATCAATTTCACGAAAGTAAGGATATGCTCCCTTCTCCATCAATTCCTGTGGAAGTGTGTACTGCGCTAATCTTTCCTGTAATAAACCCATTTGAAATATGATTTATAGCTAATCTTTTTCCTTGCCACTTCTATATCGCTCTAAAAAAGATTAACTCATTACTAATCTTAAAATTTCTTAAACTCTGCAAAATTACTGCTTTTAGTTTAAATAAATGCACTGCATAGCGAAAAAAATTGCGCTTTTTCGATGAAAATGTGCAATTTCGTAAACAGAAACAAAAGAATTAGGCCCCTAAACTTCATAACGCTAAAAAAATAATCTATATTTGCAAGAGTTATCGTCAAAACCAACAATTCTCAATTTTTCAAATGAAGTCGCTGCTTTTTATTATCAATCCAAAATCCGGAACAGATAAAAAAATCTATATCCGCTACTGCATTGGAAGATACATCGACACAGAGCTATACAACTATCAAATTCGCTATACTGAATACGCCGGCCATGCAGAAGACCTTGCACGCGAAGCAGCCGCAAATAATATTGATATAGTCGTAGCCGTAGGTGGAGATGGAACCATCAACGAAGTAGCACGAGCACTAATACACACAAATACAGCACTGGCAATCATTCCATGCGGTAGCGGAAATGGTTTAGCACGCCACTTACAAATCCCCATCGACCCCGTAGGAGCTATTAAAATCATCAACGCATCGTGTATCAAGCCTCTTGATTTCGGAGTAATGAACAACATCCCATTTTTCTGCACTTGCGGAATGGGATTCGATGCATTTGTCAGCATGAAATTTGCACAAAGCGGTAAGCGCGGACTCATTTCGTATATCGAAAACACCCTGAGAGAAACGCTAAACTATCAACCCGACACCTATACCATTAAATTCGACGAGCAATCCGTAAGTCAAAAAGCATTTGTAATTGCTTGCGCCAATGCATCGCAATATGGCAACAATGCCTACATCGCCCCCTTTGCATCAATGAGCGACGGACTTATGGATATCACCATGCTCGAACCCTTTACCGCTATCGAAGCCCCACAACTTGCATTACAACTCTTCAACGGCACACTCCACACCAACAGCAGAGTAAAAACTTTTCGCGCAAAGCATATTGTCATCACGCGCAATGGCAACGCAGCCGTACATTGCGATGGCGACCCACTCTTCACGGAGCAAACGATAGATGTACGCATTGAGCACAAAGGCATCAATATCGTTGTAAACCCTGAAGGCGCACCACGTCGTCACAACCTCATGCAAGTATTTTCGGACCAAATCTCCGAATTACCCCAACACATGCAAGAACTACAGGCTGAAATAGCACAAACCGAAAAAAGCCTCAAGCAACTCAACAAGTCTGTACTCGACAAACTTAAAAAACTTTAGCACTACCCTCCGGGGTAGCCCTTTTTTCGGAATATATAAATAAGTATTCCAAAAACTATTGATTGACAAGGCGTTAAATTGTTAGACAAGTACAGATTATCCGTAAAAAACTCGTCTAAACTTTAATTTTTCGAAGATCCTACTCTTCTCATGTAGTCTTCTATGTAGTCTAATTAAA
>JAFOWI010000109.1 GCA_017425985.1 Bacteroidaceae bacterium
CTATTTATTAGTTGTACTCTGTTCTCTGTACTCTATCAGTTATCCTCTGCATTACGCCTCGATGTCGCCCAGTTCTTTGCGGATGGCTTGTAGTTCTTTGCGGATGGAGTGCAGGAGGTCAATGACTTCGGATTTTTGTTCTACGCCCTCTTTGTTCTTCTTCAGGATTTCGCGGGCGGCTGCTATTTTGTAGCCCCTCACTTTCACCAGATTGTAGATGACGCGGATTTGCTCGATATCCTCTTTCGTATATTGGCGGATGTTGCGTCCTGACTTTTTAGGGGCTATTTGTGGAAACTCTTTTTCCCAAAATCGGAGGAGCGTTTCGGCAACGCCAAATTCTTCGGCTACTTCGCTGATGGAGTAGTAGAGTTTCAAGTTCTTGTCTTTGTTGTATGCCATGGGGATTTTGTATTTAGGCTGAGAGCACGTAGCGAGGTGAAGTTTGCTGCTCAATGTCAGTAATCGTGTTACAAATTTACGAAAACCTATTTATAAACAGCGTATTTTCTTCAAAAACCCCGACTTTATAGCCTTAATTGCTAAATCGGCTTAAAAAATTTTGCCACATTTTTCAAAAATCCTAACTTTGACAAAAATTAAGATATTAATAACAAACTAATTATTTTATAAATCTATGGCAATCGAGAAAACACTTGTGTTGTTGAAGCCCTGCACTGTTCAGCGCGGACTTATTGGTGAAATTACTTCTATTTTCGAAAAGAAGGGTTTGAAAATTTGTGGCATGAAGATGATGTGGCTCACGGACGAGTTGCTCTCTGAACACTATGCTCACTTGAGCGAAAAGCCTTTCTTCCAACGCGTGAAGGACGCTATGATGACTGCTCCCGTAGTGGCAATGGCGCTCGAGGGTGTTGACGCTATCGCAGCAGTGCGTGCTTTGGCAGGTCCTACAAACGGACGCAATGCTGCACCCGGAACCATTCGTGGTTCGTACTGCGTGAGCTTCCAGGAAAATATTGTCCATGCAAGTGATGGTCCTGAAACTGCTGAGATTGAGTTGAAGCGCTTCTTCAAACCCGAAGAAATTCTGGAATGGGACAACGTGATATTCCCCTTCCTCTATGCTAACGACGAATTCTAATTTTTGAACGACAAATTGAGATGCGTGCCACATTTCTCTTGCGAATGAGGGCACGCATTTTTGCATTTTACGAAAGTGGTCGTTTCTTTCCCTATTTTATCAAGTAAGTAATACACGTATGAGTGAAACGAAAAAGACGATTCGCGTGGTGGCTGCTATTATTACAGAAGGTGAGCGCATCCTGGCTACGCAGCGAGGATACGGAGCGTTTAAGGGAATGTGGGAATTCCCCGGTGGAAAAATAGAGGCAGACGAAATGCCTGAGCAAGCGCTACAACGTGAAATTAAGGAAGAGTTACAACTCGAAATTGCGATACAGCGCTTCGTCAGCAAGGTGCATTACGAATATCCCGATTTTATATTAAACATGGATTGCTACTTATGCAATATCGTTGGTGGCAAAATGAGTTTGATAGAGCATCAGGCAGCAGTGTGGCTGACTCCCGAGCAATTGACAACAGTAGAATGGTTGCCTGCCGATGTAGAACTCGTGGAGCAACTCAGACAAACAATGAGATAAAAATACGATGAATTTTAAGACAATAACAATGGCTGCAATGGCATTAGCAATGATTCTGAGCAGCTGCCAATCAGACAACAATACGACTATGAAACACAGTGATACACCCGTTATCGACGCCATCATGGCGCGCCGCTCTATTCGTCAGTATAAGGAAACGCCCGTTCCTCGCGAACTCCTGCAACAGATTGCGGAATGTGGCGTGAACGCCCCCAATGCTATGAACAAGCAGGAGTGGGAGGTGCGCATCCTTGACGATGCCAACTACATGAACGAAGTGACCGAATTGATGAAGCAGGAAATGCCGCAATTTGTAAATAGCGATGCACCTGGTTTTCGCAATGCCTTCCGCAATGCTATGGCGCTCATCGCCGTGGCATGTCCTGATGACGAAATGTGCATGACGCTCATCAATGTCGGACTTATGGGTGAAAACATGTGCCTCGCGGCGCAGGAACTCGGTCTCGGCACGTGTATCATGGCAGCCCCCTCCATCTTTATGAACGCCAGCGAATCTGCAAAACCCTACCTCGACAAATTAGGTTTCACCCCCGGCTACAAACTCCGTTACTTCGTCGCCGTGGGCTATCCCGACGAAACCCCGGCAGCAAAGCCCCGCGATTTGGGTAAGATTAAGGTGGTGGAGTAGGTTATATCCCAATTTTAATTCCCCCGAATTCGAGGTAATTAAAAATGCAGCAGGACTTAATCGCTTCATTTTATCAGTGAAGCAATGGACGGAGAAAACTCAGTCATTAGGTATCATTGCTAAAGCTGGGCGTTATGGTGGGACGTATGCCCATAAGGATATCGCCTTTGAGTTTGCTACGTGGGTGTCACCACAATTCAAACTATATCTTATTCAAGAATTCGACCGACTCAAAGCAGAGGAGCAAAAGCAAATGGGGTGGAGTGCCAAACGAGAATTGTCGAAGATCAATTACCGCATCCATACCGATGCAATCAGCACAACCTAATCCCTGATGAGGTGACACCTGCTCAAGCAAACATTATCTATGCTGAGGAAACTGACGTACTCAACGTGGCTATGTTTGGAAAGACAGCTCGACAGTGGCGTGACGAAAATCCTAATATGAAAGGTAATATTCGCGACTATGCCTCAATCAACGAATTGATTTGTCTTTCGAATATGGAAAACCTCAATGCCGTGTTCATCGACCAAGGTATCCCGCAATCCGAACGTTTGATAAAGTTGAATCAAATTGCAATTCAGCAAATGCGGGTGCTTGAAAACTATGGTGAACGAAAATTCCTGAAGTAAGTTTTATCCTTCTTCGAAACGCAGTAAACCTCGTCTCTGAGTAACTTTCTCTTCTATATAATTGAGATATTGCTTCAAACCTCTCTTAACCTTCTAATTTCATAACTTCCGAACCTCTTAACCTCACAAAATTATGAAGAAACAGATTGTAAAGTACGTATTACTCGCCATCATTTTAGTGCCCATCTTTATGGCATTCGATCTCTTGTGGCAATGGATAAGCACAGATCCTTTTGACTTTGCAGGTGCTGCCTTTCAAGGCGCAGCGATGAGTGTGGGCTTCACGCTCTTGCAGCTTTATTGGGATAGAAAGAAAAAATAGTCGCAATCAATTTTATGAAAAACTTTGGACAAAAATCGTGGATGCTTCCACAACCCGTACTGATAATCGGTACTTATAACGC
>JAFOWI010000110.1 GCA_017425985.1 Bacteroidaceae bacterium
AAGGCACACAGTTCGCTAATGGCACGTACCGCATTTTGGCTTATAGCAACAAGAACGACCTTGTTAAGGGAACTTCAGGCGACATCATTGCCATTACGGTTAAGGCTGCCGACACAATGGCTGATGGCATCTACACCATCAATTTTGTGGAAACAGTGCTTACAGAGGAAGTTGACGGTAAGAGTGTAAGTGTTTACCCCGAAAACACTTCATGCGCAGTCAGCGTAGGCAATGCTACAGGCATCGAAGGTGTTGACGCAGCAGCCGCTCGTTCTACTATCTACGACCTCCAGGGTCGTCCTACTGACGCTAAGCAGCGTGGTGTTTATATCATCAACAATACGAAGGTGGTGAAGTAACCCCGCGACGCTTTCTTCAAACCTACTTAAAACGCAAACATGTTTACACCCTCGCCGGCGTTTGCCCTCATCGCAATGCGGCCTTCCGCCTTCCGATGAGTGCGCAGTGCAGTCCTTAGAATTGCTACCGCCGGATGCGTGTAAACTCCAAATATCCGAAGTAATGAAAAATATATTTAGCCGCATATTGAGTTGCGCCTTTATCGCAGGCATTGGTGCAGCTCCTCTTACAGCTCAGCTGCAGGACGACCAGTCCATCCACGTATTTAGCAAGTATGGCGCTTACGAACTGTTGCCCTTCACTGAAGATACGCGCATAGAGTTCGAATCTCGTCCTTACATAAGTGGTTATGAGCAGAGTTCTTACTTACCAGGCGACACGATTGTTGTGTGCGATGGTCTCAACACTTCAACTTCTATTGGATTGTTGAGCAATCGTGCGTTGTCGGTCAGCGCTAATGCCGACTGGCTCTTTGGTCATGTTGTCAAACAGCCCTATGCATCTACTCAGGAACAAAAGCTTATTGCTTTCTGGACAAAACCTAATTTTACAGGCAAACCTCGTACTGCAGTTCTCTCAGTGACCAACGAAGAGGGCCAAAGTGCGCAGTACGTTGTCACTCAGGTTGCCAACAAGTTCTCATTCTCTTCTGAAGAGTACTACAATGGAGGCACATGGGACGGACCTGCAACCCTGACCGAAGAGTATAATTATGAAAACTACGATTATTCTTACCGCAATTGGTTGGGTCAGAATGGTTATAATTTGCAATACAGATACTATGTGTTGCCTTCCTACGGCGTAGCGCTGACAAGCTATCCCGAATGGCTGACGCTCAAGAATTTCTTTAGCTACGACCGTCAAAACGATACGATTGATTATAAGGCTTTGTACGAAGAAGTTAATAAGGATCCCTATAACAATTTATCCTTGCTCTATGGAAAGAGCGCTACGAACGCTGAGTTTGACCTTTCGCCCAACTTTGGCGCCGCCGAACGCACCGGAGAGATCGTCTTCACCAACACGGATGGCCAGCAGGCTGTCGTTACGCTCAAGCAGGCAAAGATGACCCTCGATAAGCTCTACAACAACTGGTATCGTGCGGACCGCAGCAATAGAACCGACATCATCCAGCATCAGTCTATGGGCTTTGGTGGTATCATGATGCTCTCAAACATCACGAGCAACGATATGAGTTTGTACATGGCTGGTGACCCTTGGGCGTATGACCATAAGGTTGATTATGGAGGTGAGAAGTTTGTGCGTTCTTCTTATTTGTGGAATTTCTTCTATAGTATCATTGGTGAGGCAAACTACATCATCACCAACGCTGTCACCAGTCCCGACAAGGCTAAGGCGCAGCCCATCATTGCGCAGTGCTACGCCCTTCGTGCCATCAGCTACTTCTATCTGGCTCAGTTCTTCCAGCACACTTACCTCACGGCTCAGGATGAGCCTTGCGTGCCCCTTGTGCTCTCGGATTACGAAACGTCCATCTACTCACGCGCAACGGTGAAGCAGGTTTACGCGCAAATCGTAGCCGACTTACTCCTTGCTGAAAAAATGCTCGACGGATGGCAGCGTGCGTCGAAGGACGAAATCAATCAGGAAGTGGTTCAGGGTTTCCTTTCGCGTGTGTACCTCGTGATGGGCGAGTGGACAAAGGCAGCCGACAAGGCGCGCGCTGCTCGCTCGGCTTATCGTCTGATGACCTTTCAGGAAGCGCTTGAGTCTGACTATCAGGACATCAACAACCCCGAAGTGCTTTGGGGCCACGACGTCACTGCCGACAACAGCCTCATTTATGCGTCGTTCCAGTCGTGGCTCAGTGCGCAGAGCCAAGGTTATGGTGGATTGGTTGGTGCTTTACAACTCATTGATGCCAAGCTTTACAAGAGTATTCCTCAAACCGACGTGCGCAAATCCCTCTTTTATACAAGCGACACCAATGATTTCGGAAACTTTATTCCGGCTTATGCCAACAAGAAGTTCAAGTACGTGTCTGATTTCTTGGGCGATGTCATTTACATGCGCGCAGCCGAGCTCTACCTCACCGAAATCGAGGCGCTCAATCTTGCCGGCCGACAGGCTGAGGCTGAGGCTGTCTTCAGCGAATTCATCGACAATCGCAATGCATCGTTCAGTGGAACGCTCACAAAGAGCGAAATTCGCAAGCAGCGCCGCATCGAGCTTTGGGGCGAAGGCTTCTCTTACTTCGACCACCGTCGCTGGCAGATGAACCTTGATAAAAATTATGAAGGAAACAACGAAAATCCTGGGAACGAAATTCCTAACATCGATTGGAACGATGCTCGCTGGCGTTTCCAGCTTCCTCTCAGTGTATTAGATGATGTCGATGCTTTGACCGCTGAACAGCAGAACACGATGGACCGCCAACCCGAATCGCTCTTGCTCGATATCAATATTCCCGAGCCCGAAGACGTGGCTCCTGAGCGCAATGCTACTTATGTCTTCGACTTCAGCTCTAAAGAGGGCATCGAAGCAGCTTTCAACTACCGTGCGATGCTCAATGCCTCTCACGCATCTGCTCAAACCTTTACGGCGAACGACATTAGTTCCCTTTTTGGCTCGGGCATATATGGCTTGGTTTCAAGTCCCTTCGACCATGAAGTGTTGTTCACACAATTAAGCGGTCGACTCATAACGTATTCTGTGCACAACGTCGTTGGTACGAAGGTGCAGCTCGCAGATATGCGTTATCCCCGTGTTGAAATCGACGCGTATCAGATGCAAGCCCTCTTCGGCATGGCGGATTATCCCGGTCACTTCGATGTTTACGTGTCCGAAACCGAAATCAACACGTTGGACGACCTGCTCAAGGCTACCCATGTCGCTTCTTCAAAGGATTGCGCAGAATATGTCAATAATTATAGCACGTCGTCGGAATCTCCCGTCGCCTTCGATATTCCTCAGGAATTTTGTGATAAGGAGTGCTACATTTATATTTCCAATAAGGTGTGCTATAATAGTACGGACTACGAACCCAACCTCGGCGTCCTCATTTTGGGTATGAGCATTGATTACGTAAAATAAGCCGACACCGCGGTTGTGCCCTCCACAGCCGTTTGTCCGAACAAACATATTGCGGATGCAGCGCGCAAGCGTTGCATCCGCTTTTTTTGTTACCCCGCAAGGCGTAGGGGCCACTTTATGTCGGCCCGCCGCCCCGCGAGGGGCGAATATACACACCCCGCAAGGCAAGCACGCGAAGCCGGTGCGTTTCTGTGAATTCTGTGTTTTCTGTGTGAGGATAAAATTTTTGCGAGCAAACATCCGGCATTGTAATCTCGCAATTCGGTTTCACACAGAAATATAGGACCTGACCAAATAAATCTGCAAGTTTTTTTGCTTATTTTGAAAAATCTGTAGGCGCGATTGAATTTTGTCTTTTGGGGAGGGGTTGTGGTTTTGTGAAACCCCATCCCCAAAAGACAACCTT
>JAFOWI010000111.1 GCA_017425985.1 Bacteroidaceae bacterium
AAATACTTTTCGCCATCTTCCTCTTCGTAAGCGATTTCAAGACCTTCGGGCAATGTGAGGTCGAACTGGAAGCTGATTACACCCAAGTCGGGGTTGTTGAGGTTCACGAGGATTTCCTTTTCTTCGCCGGGGTTAATCTGGAAGGGTTCGATGAACACTGAAGAAGTTACTTCGCTAAATGTCTTCATCGCTGCACGCGCTGCTGGAGCTGCGAGCTTATGGCTCTGAGCGTCGGACAGCAGCATGCCTACGATTGCCGAAACGTCGGACACGTTGATGATGCCGTCGGAGTTGACATCAGCCGCCTTGTTGTAAGCCGGAACGTCGGGATTGAGCAACATGCCCACGACTGCCGAAACGTCGGACACGTTGATAGCGCCGTCGCCGTTGACATCGCCCGGCATGAAGCTTGTAACGAGGACTTCGGACGTTACGTGGTCAACACTGAAGTAGTTCTTAGCATCGGACTTGGTCATCACGATGTTTTTGTACGAAATTTCGTACTTGCCATCGGCAAGCGCAGAGTCAGCCACCAACACGACGTTGAAGACCTCGCCCTCGGTACCCACAACAGCGTCGTTCTTCGACGAATAGCACACGAAGCGGGTGTAGTCCTCGTTCATCACCTTGGATTCGAGCGCGAACGAACGCTTGAGGCGGTCAGCATTTTTCTCCGTAAAGAGGTATCCTTCCTCGTCGAGCTTCACTTGCAAGCCCTTGGGCAAATACAGGTCGAGCTGGAACGAAATAATGTCCTCCGTATTGCGCATCATGATGGGAAGAACAAACTCTTGGCCCGCGCGGATTTCGAGGTTTGCGCCATAAAGCACGTTGTCGTAACTATTAGGATTGGTGAGTGTGGGATTTTGCTCAGAGAAGTAGATTTGTCCCAAGTCCTGAAATTTGAACTGGTAGGCTGTATTGTCGGCTGTTGTGAACAACACAGAGTCCGAGAGCGTGGGATAGGAGAATTGTGAGGTAATCTTCTTCAGCGGGTTTTCCTTGTCGAAACGAACGATTGTGCCATTGTTCAGCACCAGGGTTTGAGCCGCAATTTGCAATGCCGCAAAGAGCGCAAGCACTGCGAGAGTAATATATCGCTTCATTGTAGTCAAAAATTAGAGGTTATTTTTCGGGAGCAACCACTTTTTCCGCAGACTTAAGTTGCAGGGGCTTGTCAGCCTTAGTTACAGGCGCGGAAATAGGTTTGGTATTGTCGATAGTAAGCGGAAGCGACTTTTTCTGCGAGCGCTTCTTGGTCGTATAGGGATTGTTGGAAGTGCATACATAATTCGTGTATGAGCTATACCATCCACCCTTGTTGGCTGAATATGTGGCAAAACCGGGAGATGAGAGCGTCTTGAAATCGGCAGAGAGGTGGAACACGATTTCTTTACCGACTTCGAATTCTTCGGTTTCTTCATTGTAGCCAATAAATACGACATCCTGATAATTCATCGACTGGTTGGGAGGACAGACGATGGTATAGCCGTCGGCCACTCGGACTGCTGTTCCTTGAAGCACGTTGTAGCCGCGCGATGCTGTCAAGTCCGACATCGTAAAGAGGGGGCAAACATTCTCAATGACCGCCGAGCCGTCAGTTTTCAAACGCACCAGCAGCGAACCATTGAATTCGGCGCTCTTGGGATAGTAGAAGCTAAGTCCGGACTTTTCTAAATATTTGAATGTGGGATTGATTGTAAGGCTGTCGATGTTTTCCATCAAAAATTCTCTTACAGAATCACCATTGATGACGCGCACAACGTTTTGCGCCACGCTGCCTATCACACCTACGATGCATAGGACAATGAGTAAAGCAAACTTTTTCATAACAAAAGTCTTTAGTGAATAAATTACGTGCTATATATATAATAAATGAGTAGCCACGGCTGCAACGATGCCCACACTTCGCCAAAATAGCAGCGACGGCGTAAAACAAATTTGCCCTCGCACGAGGGCTACCTTTCATCCGGACGACCGAAAACTGCTTTAAGGCGTAAGAAAACAGACGTTTGCCGCAACTTACACCGGCAAATTTAACACTTATTACAAATTATGCAAAAAAATGTCAACTTTATTATTGCAAAATCGAGATTACAATACAAATATATGGGGCATGGGGGTGGATTTATAGGTTGTAGAACATAATTTCTCGGTGCTTCAAGCTATTTTGACCGACATCGCAGCCCGGAAGTCGGCAGTATGAGCCAAAATGTCGGACTACGGTGCAAAATTAAGGCGCCTACGTACGAATATACCGGACTGAGACACGCTAATTTTGGCGGCGCCAACACTGAAATCGGAGATTGCCCCACGCAAGTACACAAAAAGCCCCGTAAGGCTCGCAACAAAAAGCTCGAACGAGCATGCTACCTTACGGGGAGGGAATTGAAAAAAAAGGGAATTGAAAGGTTTTCTGCGGAGAATCGGCGCACTACTGCTTCAAGCCGTTGTTGGCAATGAGCCATTCGGCAATCTGAACAGCATTGAGGGCTGCGCCTTTCTTAATTTGGTCGCTCACAATCCAGAAGGTGAGTCCGTTGGGATTAGCGAGGTCCTTGCGGATACGACCTACGTAAACGGGGTCCTTACCGGTGAGGAAGAGAGGCATGGGGTAAACCTTTTCGGCAGGATTGTCCATGAGCACGAGTCCTTCGGCGCTTTCGACTGCCTGACGCGCCTGCTCAACGCTGATGGGCGCTTCGGTTTCGATCCAGATGCTTTCAGAGTGAGCACGAAGAGCGGGCACACGCACACACATGGCGCTGACGTCAACGCTTGAGTGCATGATTTTCTTCGTTTCGTTGTACATCTTCATTTCTTCCTTGGTGTAACCATTGTCCGTGAAGACGTCGATTTGAGGAATCACGTTGTAAGCCAACTGGTAAGCAAACTTTTCCACCTTTACAGGCTCGCCGTTGATGACTTGGCGGTGTTGTTCGTAGAGTTCGTCCATCGCAGCCTGACCTGCACCCGATGCCGCCTGATAGCTCGCCACGTGAACGCGGCGGATGTGGCTGATTTTCTCGAATGCCTGCAACGCTACTACCATCATAATCGTAGTACAGTTGGGGTTAGCTATGATGCCGCGTGGGCGATTGAGCGCATCCGTAGCATTACATTCGGGCACAACGAGGGGCACGTCTTCGTCCATGCGGAAAGCTGAGGAGTTGTCGATCATCACTGCGCCGTAGCGTGTGATGTCTTCGGCATATTCCTTAGAAACGCCGGCTCCGGCTGAAGTAAAGGCGATGTCAACGCCCTTGAAGTCGTCGCCGTGGCGAAGAAGTTGAACTTCGTACTCCTTACCCTGGAATGTATATTTAGTACCGGCTGAGCGTGCTGAGCCGAAGAGGACTAATTCGTCGATAGGAAAATTGCGTTCGGCCAAAACGCGGAGGAATTCCTGGCCTACGGCGCCACTTGCGCCTACGATAGCTACTTTCATCGTAGATTGAGAAATTTTAGAGAGCGAGAGGTTGGTTGGCGACACGCGGAGCTACACGCTTTTAGCGGCTCGCGCAAAGCGAATGCCAAATGCAACGCCTCTTTTTTTATGAAATGTTGTGAATTTTCGGACAAAATTATAATTTCCTAACAAATCTGCACACAGAAAGTGATAAAAAATTCGTTTCTTTGCAGAATTATTAGCCTAAAGCAGGCATAAAGTCCGCTCAAACCATGCAGATTTGCTATATCCACAAATCTTTATGGTCACAAAACTCAACTTCATCGTATGCCCACATCACTACCTATCACCGACCCTACGTGGATATTCTTCGTAGTGCTGAGTATCATTCTGATAGCGCCCATGCTATTGGAACGCTTGCGCATTCCCTCCATCGTAGGCATGATTTTTGCAGGCGTACTGATAGGTCCCCACTGCTTCCACGTGCTGGAGCGCGACAGCAGTTTCGAACTCTTTGGCAAAGTGGGCATGTACTACATCATGTTTCTCGCCTCGTTGGAGATGAACCTGCAGGACGTGCAGAAAACGCGCACGAAAGCCCTGACGCTGGGGATTCTGAGCTTTCTGTTTCCGATTTCGATAGGCGTAGCCGCCAATTATGCGCTGCTCCACTACACACTCCCCGCTTGCATCCTGATGGGCGCCATGTATGCCTCGCACACATTGATTTCGTATCCCATCGTCATGCGCCACGGACTTTCGCGCCACAACAGTGTAGGCATAGCCGTGGGCGGAACGATTGTTGCCGACGTGTTGACGCTCCTTGTGCTCGCCGTAGTGGGCGGTATGTTTAAGGAAGAAGCTACGGGCTGGTTCTGGGTGCGACTGGTGGTGGAGGTTATCCTCATCGGACTGGTGATTATCTACACTTTCCCTCTGATATGCCGCATGTTCTTCCGCCGATATGGCGAGAGCGTTGTGCAATACGTGTTTGTACTGGCACTCGTGTTCCTCGGCGCGGGCCTGATGGAAATCGTGGGCATCGAAGGTATTTTGGGCGCTTTCCTTGTGGGCATTGTGCTCAACCGACAGATTCCGCCCGTTTCGCCGCTGATGTCGCACATTGAATTTGTGGGCAACGCGCTGTTTATCCCCTACTTCCTCATCGGTGTGGGCATGCTTATCGACCTCGAAGCGCTCACTAAGCTCAATGCGCTCATCGTTTCGGGCGTCATGGTCGTAGTGGCATTGCTGACAAAGTGGCTGGCAGCCTTTGCTACGCAGAAAATCTTTAAGATGACAGCCAGCGAACGCAGCCTTATCTACGGCCTGACCAACTCGCGCGCAGCAGCCACGCTTGCCATTGTGCTCGTGGGCTACGGCATCATTCTGCCCGACGGCTCGCGTCTGCTCAACGAGGATGTGCTCAACGGAGCAATGATTCTGATTCTCGTGACGTGCATCGTTTCGTCCATCGTGACGGAGAACACCGCGCGCCACCTGCTGCTCACCAAAAAGGAAACCAGCGAACAGACAAAACACGAGGCCGACAAGATTCTCATCGCCCTCTCCAACCCCGACACGGTGGCTCCGCTCGTCAATGCAGCCCTCATGCTGCGCCGCGGAGGCGCTAAAGAACCCCTGGCAGCGCTCAACATCGTGCTCGACAACGACGAACAACGACGCCAAGAAGGGCTGAAGCAACTCGACTTTGCCGCACGCATCGCTGCCGCTGCTAATGTTGAACTCCAGACGCGCTCACGCTGGTCGGTGAACATCGTTACGGGGATTTACCACACGATGATGGAAAACCAGTGCTCCGACCTGCTGCTCGGCTTGCACCAAAAATCACGACTCACCGAGCCCTACTTAGGTAAGATGACGAGCGACCTGATTAACTCCATCCGCCGTCAGGTGATGATTTACCGCGCACACATTCCGCTCAACACCGTGAGTCGCATACAGCTCGTCGTGCCACGCAAAGCGGAATTTGAACCCGGTTTCGAGCTTTGGGCACACCGCGTGGCGCAGCTGGCTTCGCACGTGTCGTGCGACGTAGAGGCCTATAGCGGCAAGGGCACGCTCGCCGAGCTCCAAGCCGCGTGGAACCGCCAGAAATGCTCGGTCAAAATGGTGCAACACGAATATCGCGAGTGGCACGATTTCATTAGCGTGGCTAACAATACGAAGTCCGACCACCTGGTCATCTTCATCGTGAGCCGCAAGGGCACACTCTCGCGCCACAACTACATGGACCACCTTGAGGACCAAATCGAACGCTACTTCTCATCGCGCAGCATGATGCTCATCTATCCCGAACAGCTCTGACGCGCGCCGACCTGCGCAATACACACAACGAGGGGGAACAATCTCGCCATTCCATCGCCGGAATGCAAGGTTGTTCCCCCTCGTTTGCGTAAGTATGCCGCACCGCGCACTAATCTTCAATCACTACGCTGCGCGAACCGTCGGCTTCCTCCTTGATATCCACCCACACGGTGTTGCCGGGCAAGAGGTCCTCAACCAGCTCGGGCCACTCGATGAGGCACACTGCGCCCGAGTAGAAATAATCCTCGCAACCCATGTCGTAGGCCTCGTCCAACTTCTTAATACGATAGAAGTCAAAGTGGTATATCAGTTCGCCCGTAGTTTCAGAACGATATTCGTTGACAATAGCAAAGGTGGGCGAAGTCACAACGTCGTCCACGCCAAGCGCAGCGCAGAGCGCCTTGATAAAAGTGGTTTTGCCCGCGCCCATAGCTCCGCGAAATGCAAAGACAGTGTCCTCCTGCATGGCTTCGCGCACAAACTCCTGAGCTACGGCATCAATCGTTTCGAGTGAAGAAATCTTAAATTCCATATATTATAAATAATGTAGATGTTGCGGTGTAAAATGCGGTTTGCACAGAATGGTCGATTCTTCGGATTCTGTTTCCTATTTCAGAAAAAACGGCAAACCTCCCAAATTTTCTGCAAAGATACGCAAAAATATTGTTTTAGGATTTAGTAATTTTGCAAACTGAATGAACAAAAAAAGTTTTCATGGCAAAATCTATATACATAATACTATTGTGCAGCCTGCTCGCAGCGTGCGACATGTTGGACTATCATCCCTACGACACGCACATCGACGGCCCTAAGCAAATCAACGCCCGCTCCATAGCCCAGATTGAGCAAGCTACCCGGCTGCGCGACTCCATTAAGTTTGCCGTCATCAGCGACACGCAGCGCTGGTACGACCACACCCACCGCATCGTGAACCACATCAACGGGCAAGCGGACATCGACTTCGTGGTCCACTGCGGCGACCTCACAGACTTCGGCATGACGCAGGAGTTTGAGTGGATGCGCGACGAGCTGCTGAAGCTCAACGTGCCCTACGTTGCGACCATCGGCAACCACGACTGCCTCGGCACGGGGCGCGATGCTTTCCGCGCCATGTATGGCGACTACAACTTCAGTTTCAACGCCGGCAACACGCACTTCCTTGTGCTCAACACCAACAGCCTGGAATTCAGGAAAACGAACAACGTGCCCGACGTGGACTTCATCGCACGCAATGCCGCCACCCTGCCCGACAGCATCACGCAAACGGTGGTCGTCATGCACGCCGCACCGCTGAGCGACCAATTCGGACGCGAACTCGTGGACCTCTATGCCGAGGCACTCAAGCCTTATCCCAACGTGCGCTTCGGACTTTGCGGCCACGAACACCGTCCCACCGTGCGCCACCCCTATCCCGACAGCCCACCCTACTATCTTGTGGGCAGCGCCAAAACTCAGATGTACTATGTTTTCACTCTTCACAAAGACGGCAGCTACAATTATGAAAATATTTGGCTTTAACCTACGCGGCGCATGGTTACTTGCGCTGACGACCATCGCGCTCGGGTGCTTTGCCAATACGGCTGACAAAACGCCGAAGCGCCACCCGCTCATCCCCAACTTCGTAGTGATGCAACACGCCGGAAACATCGCAAAACACGCCCTCGGATTTGGCTGGGAATACGGACGCGACCGCTGGGCTACGGAAATTCTCTTTGGATACGTGCCAAAGTTCAACACCTGCCACAACAAGTTCACCATCACCGCAAAACAATCCTACACTCCTTGGAAACTGCACATTGCCAACCCACTTGGCAAAGACGACAGGCTCAGTATCAGCCCCCTGACCTGCGGTCTTTACGTGAACACCGTCGTCGGAAGCAAGCAATTCTGGAGTGTGGAACCTAAGCACATATATGGCGGCGGCTACTACCGCTTCTCCACCCGCATCCGCTTCGGCGTGACCTTCGGACAGGAACTAAACTACGACTTCCCCACCGCGCAACGCAAGTTGGGCGAAGGCATCGATCTCTACTACGAATTTTCCGTGTGCGACCTCTCACTCATCTCCGCCATCCCCAACTACCGCCTCAACCTTGCCGAAATTCTTTCGCTCGGACTGGGCGCAAGGTGGAAATTCTAAAGCCTGCCGACGCACGATAGCAGGTTTACTACAAACCGCTAACGATTGAGCAACGTCCACACTCCATGCACTCGTTGCAACCTGCACGATGTAATTGATTACACCGCTTCGCCGTGCGGGCAGTTCGATTGCACGCGGACCTCGCGGAAAGCGCGGAAGCCATTCGGCACATATCAATGCAAAAACACCCCGCAAGGTGTAGGGGCCACTTTATGTCGGCCCGCCACCCCACGAGGGACGAACACACACATCCCGCATGGCAAGCACGCGAAGCAAGTGCGCCTCTGTGAATTCTGTGGTTTCTGTGTGAGAATAAAATATCCCGAGCAATAAGTCGAGTATCGTAGTCTCGCAATTTAATTTCACACAGACTTCACAGAAATCACAGAACCGTTCGGTGCATTTCATCGTACCAACATCCCG
>JAFOWI010000112.1 GCA_017425985.1 Bacteroidaceae bacterium
ATTGAAGGTTGTCTTTTGGGGATGGGGTTTCACAAAACCACAACCCCTCCCCAAAAGACAAAATTCAATCGCGCCTACAGATTTTTCAAAATAAGCAAAAAAACTTGCAGATTTATTTGGTCAGGTCCTATATTTCCGTGAGAAATTGAATTCGTTTCCACGCGAAGCCAAATTGCGGAATTACAAACCCACACACCGGCATCCGCTCCTTGCATTGCAACAAGCCAAAATTGCGCAATAAAGAATGATTATTGATGCTGAAACAAATGCTAAACCATGCGCAAATTTCAATGTTGAGTTTACAAAACTTAAAATTAATTTTGCGACACGAAAGTAAAGTCGTATTTTTGCAAATAATGGGGCATTGTGCCTCGCCATTGATTTCGCTATTAATCAAATCAAACTTATACGACTTATGATAAACCTTGAAATTAAGCGTTTCTTAGCCGGCGCATGCGTGCTCGGCGCTATGTTGTTTGCCGGTTGCAACGAACCGAAGGAAGTGGCTTCGCCTTTCGTCACGACGGAAGGTGTGAACTTCATAAAGGACGGTCAGCCCTACCGCTTCATCGGTACTAACTTTTGGTACGCACCTATTCTCGGCTCAAAGGGCGAGGGTGGCGACCGCGAACGCCTCATGAAGGAGTTGGACACATTCAAGGAACTCGGACTGCGCAACCTGCGCATCCTTGTAGGTCCTGAAGCCGGCAGTTGCCACGCCAATTCTGTGAAGCCTTATCTTCAGCCCACGCCCGGCGTGCTCAACGACACACTCCTCCAAGGACTCGACTTCGCCCTGGCGGAAATGGAGAAGCGCGACCTCACGGCTGTCATCTACCTCACAAACTCGTGGGACTGGAGCGGCGGTTTCGGCTTCTACCTGCGTGAGTGTGGCTACGGCGATTCGCCCAATGCTGCCGGCGAGGGATATAACGACTACGTGAAGTACTCTGCCAACTTCTTCCGCGAACAGCGTGCGCAGGACATGTACCACGACTTCGTGCGCAAAATCGTTGCGCGCACCAACACGGTGACAGGCCGCGCCTATAAAGACGAACCCTCGATTATGTCCTGGCAACTCTGCAACGAACCACGCCCCTTTGCGAAGGACACCAAGGAGCAGTTTAAGAAATGGGTGATTGAAACCGCCGCCATCATCAAGAGCATCGACCCCAACCACTTGATTTCGACGGGTAGCGAAGGTATCATTGGCTGCGCAGGCGATGTGGAACTCTGCGAACTCATTCATGGTGATAAGAACATAGACTACCTCACGGTGCACATCTGGCCACTCAACTGGGGCTGGGCAAAGCGCACGTCGCCCGACGAAGATATCAATGCGGCTTGCGAAAAATCGGGCGAATACATCGCCATGAACGTAGAACTCAGCAAGCGCATCAACAAGCCCATGGTGATTGAAGAATTCGGCTATTGCCGTCAGGGCAACCTTTGCGATCTGAGTCTCCCAGTAGATAGTCGCGACAAGTTCTACGAATATATCTTCAGCCAGGTGAAGCAAAGCATCGACCAGCAAGGACCTATTGCGGGCTGCAACTTCTGGGGATGGGCAGGCAGCGGACGTCCCAACACCGAAGTGTGGAGCGCCGGCGACGACTACCTTTGCGACCCTCCTCACGAACCACAGGGCTGGTACTCCGTTTTCGATTGTGACACAACAACCATAGAAATCATTAAAAAATTTGCTCAAGATGTACAGTAAAGACCAACGTATAGTAGCAACGCTCGACGCCGGCGGTACAAACCTCGTATTTGGCGCAATGCGTGCCAACCAGTTTATCATCGAACCCCTCACAATCCCCTCGCAAGCCCACGACCTCGACCTCTGCTTGCAGGAGATGGTGCGCGGATTCCAGTATGTGTTCGACCAGCTCGAAGAAAAGCCCGTGGCGATTAGCTTCGCCTTCCCCGGTCCTGCCGACTATCCCAACGGCATCATCGGCGGTTATCTGCCCAACTTTCCCTCCTTCCGCGACGGCGTAGCGCTCGGTCCGTTCCTCTCAAAGAAGTTTGGTGTGCCCGTATATATCAACAACGACGGCGACCTCTTTACGTATGGCGAAGCACTTTGCGGCGTACTCCCCGAAATCAATCAGCGCTTGAAGGAAGTTGATTCGCCCAAGCAGTTCAAGAATTTGGTGGGCTACACATTGGGTACCGGCTTAGGCGTAGGTATCGTGGTCAACAACCAACTCAATCAGGGCGACAACAGTTGTGTGGAGACCTTCTGCCTTGCCCACCCCACACTCCCCAATATTATTATTGAAGAAGGCGCTTCCATTCGCGCCGTATGTCGCGTGTATGGCGAAGAAATCGGACAGCCCGACCACGGACTCACTCCTAAGGACATCTGCATGATAGCCGACGGCGTGAAGGAAGGCAATCAGGCTGCGGCGCAAAAGGCTTTCGGCTGCATGGGCGAAGTTGTGGGCCATGCCATCTCGACTGCACTCACGCTGGTCGATGGTATCGTAGTGATTGGCGGAGGTGTGATTGGCGCAAAGAAGTGGATTATGCCCTCGCTCTTAGGCGTGTTGCGCGGACAGCTGCAAACGCTTTCGGGCGACGCAGTGAATCGCATCCAACCCAAGGTTTACGACCTCGACGACGCTGCCGATTTTGAAAAGTTCGTACAGGGCAAGGTCGAACAAATCAAGGTGTATGGCACTGACAACGAATATGTGGCCTACGACTGCGAAAAGCGCACGGGCGTCATCATCTCGCGCATGGGAGCCAGCCAGGCCATCTCAGTGGGCGCTTATGCTTATGCGCTGAGCGAATTGGACAAAGTTAATGCTGCATCAAAGTAATGAAACGTATTTTTTTATGCCCCTTGCTTCTGCTCTTTACCCTCGTGGGTAAGGGGCAGAACCCTATAGATTGTGTTGACCCCTTCATAGGTACGACCAATTTCGGCACAACCAACCCCGGAGCGTTGCTTCCGAACGGGATGATGGCGGTTGTGCCGTTCAACGTGATGGGAAGCGACCTGAATCAGCACGATAAGGACAGCCGTTGGTGGTCAACGCCTTATTCGTCAGAAAATTCGTACTTCACGGGCTATGCCCACGTGGCGCTTAGCGGAGTTGGTTGCCCCGAAGTTTCGTCCATGCTCGTGATGCCCACCGGCGGTGCGCTCAACGTTGACTATAAGAGCTATGGTTCAACCTATACCAACGAAGTGGCACGCCCCGGCTACTACAGCAGTGTGCTCACAAAGTATGGCATC
>JAFOWI010000113.1 GCA_017425985.1 Bacteroidaceae bacterium
ATTACGCCGTTCCGGCGTGCGGGCCGACATAAAGTGGCCCCTACACCGTCCGGGGTATATTGGGACTGTGAGCACGCGGTTTGGACAACGGGCCGACACGGGGATCGGCCCCTACATCGTCCTGATAGCAGTTGTACTCTTGCCGAATGGCAGTTGTACTCTGTACTCTGTTCTCTGTTCTCTTGCCGGATGGCAGCTGTACTCTGTACTCTGTTCTCTGTACTCTTTTCGGATGCCAGTTGTACTCTGTTCTCTGTACTCTGTACTCTAAAAGTTGTACTCTGTTATCTGAACTCTAAAAAAAATATTTATGTCGAAAACATTTCTTAAAATAGTGGCTGACGACCTGTATGCGCACTTGGAGGGTGACTTTGAGCGCGTGTCGGTGGTCTTCCCGAATAAGCGTGCGAGTCTTTTCTTTGAGCGCCACCTTGCTGAGCTCATGGATGGAAAGATTTGGGCGCCTACCTATCATTCGCTGGACGACATCTTTGAGCGCATGAGCGACAAGATTGTTGCCGACCCCATCATGCAGGTGTGTCTGCTCTACAGGGCACATCAGGCGGTGGCGCACTACAGCGGAAGTCTGAGTCAGTTTTATGGCTGGGGCGAGGTGATGCTGAGCGACTTCAACGACATCGATAACAACATGGCGCTCGCCGACAAGGTGCTCGCCAACGTCAAGGACCTTGAGGACCTCAAGGCCACGGACTACTTCAGCGAAGGACAGCTCGAAGCCCTGCGCACCTATTTCGAAAACTACGACCCCGCAGCGCAAACCGAGTTGAAGCGCAAGTTTCAGGACATCTGGAGTACGCTCTACCCCACCTACTGCGCCTTTCGCCAACTGCTGGCGGAGCAACACGTGGCTTATGCCGGCATGCTGAAACGCGAGGTGGTGGAGCAGCTCGAAAGCCGACGCGACGACGATGCGCCTGCCTGGTTCAAAGGCAGGACCTTTGTGTTCGTAGGTTTCAACGTGCTCAACAATACGGAGCGCCACCTCTTCATGCAGCTGCGCCGCTACTGCAAGGTGCTCTTCTACTGGGACTACGACAAAGGCTACTGCGCGCCCGATGCTGAAGGCACGAACGAGGCAGGGCGCTTCATCCGCGAAAACCTTGCTGACTTCCCCAACAAGCTGGACCACCCCGACATCGACCCGGGCGAAGACATCTACGACAACTTTTCGAAGCCCAAGCGCATCCGCATGATTGAAACCTCGACGGAGGTGCAGCAGGCACGCTATGCCGGCAACTTCCTGAAGCAAGGTTTTGCGTCCGGCGAAGCGCTCAACGAAACAGCCATCGTGCTCTGCAACGAAGGCAACCTGCAACCCGTGCTCCACAGCATTCCGAGCAGGTATCAGGAACTTACGACCGACGGAGCCGCGGAGCGCCCCTTGTTGCTCAACATCACGATGGGCTATCCGCTCGGCGAAATGCCCATTGCCAGCCTGCTGTTGCTGCTCGTGGAGATGCAGCAACGCGGACGCACCCCACAGGGATGGCGCTACCGCTATGTGCTCGACGTGCTCACCCATCCTTATGCCAAATATGCCGTGGGCGACGCTGCCGAGGAGTTGCGCCAGTCAATCATCAGCGAGCGCAAATACATCGTGCTCGACACCGACCCTGCGCTCGAAGCCTGCAAACTGCTCTTCCGCGCGACGACCGACAATGAGGCACTGCTCAACTATCTTGCCGACGTGACGCAACAGATAGGTCTCACCATGCGCGAGGCCACCACGCAGCAGCAAGCCCACGAGGCTCTGCCGCAGCTCTATGCCGAGTCGGTGTTCGTGGCTTACAAACTGCTCAACCGCCTCGTGAGTCTCAGCCGGCAGACGATTGACGGAACACCGCTGCTCGACGTCAGCGACGGAATGTTGCTCCACCTGTTGCGCACCTTGCTGCGCGGCCGCACAATTCCCTTCCACGGAGAGCCTGCCGAGGGCGTGCAGGTGCTGGGCTTGCTCGAAACGCGCAACATCGACTTTCGCCGCGTAGTGATGCTCGCCGTCAACGAAGGCACCCTGCCCGGCAAGGAGCAGCGCGCATCGTTCATTCCCTACAACCTGCGCGAAGCCTACGGCATGACCACGATGGAGCGCCAAATCAGCCTGTCGGCCTACTACTTCTACCGCCTGCTGAGCCGTGCGGAAGAGGTGGTGTTGCTCTACAACGTAGCAGCCGAAGCCGGGCAGACGGGCGAAATGTCGCGCTTCCTCGTGCAGCTACTGGCAGAACATGCTCCCAACGAGCCGCGTCCAACCCTGCTGTCGAAGCAAACGACCATTGAGCGCCTGAAGCTCGACACCACCACGACCGCCATCACGATGCCGCCGCTCAGCGCCGGGAAAGACGATTTTGCCATGCGCCGCCTCATGGAGCGCTACGACTTTACGCCGAGCGCCGACGGCAAGCGGGCGGACCATGCTCCCACCTTCTTTTCGCCATCGGCACTGAATGCTTACATCAACTGCCCGATGCAGTTCTACTTCCAGTACGTCGTAGGGCTGCGCGAGGAGGACGAGCTTTGCGAAGAAGTCGATGACCGCATCTTCGGAACGCTGCTCCACGGATGCATGGAACTACTCTATGCACCATTCGCAGGGCGCGGCGACATTCAGAGCGACACGCTCCTGGCGATGGCTGCCGACAACCATCTGCTCGAAACTACTGTTGACAAAGCCTTTGCGCGCGACTTCTTCAACGTGCCCAAGGAGCGACTGGCGCAATACGTGCCCAACTACAACGGCGAGCAACTCATCACGCGCTCCGTCATCCTGGAATACGTGAAGAAACAGCTGCGCTACGATGCCCGCTGCTGCCCCATGCAGATATTGGGCGTTGAGACCAAGCGCTACGAACACCTCATCAAGCTGCCCCTCACCGACGGTCGCAACGTAAGCATCAAACTCGGCGGCATCATCGACCGTCTCGACGACGCCATGCATGCCAAAGTGCGCAACGAAGCCGGCAATTGGGTGCGCAGCGATGCAGCGCGCTATGTGCGCGTGGTGGACTACAAAACGTCGGCTTCGGCGCAGACCACCTCCACGCTCGAAGCCCTCTTCGACACCGACACTCCGAAGCGCGCTTACCACATCCTGCAGACCTTCTACTACTGCTATGTGCTTGCGCAGAGTGCCGACTTCAGAGGGCGCGCCATCAAGCCGCAGCTGATGTACGTAAAGACGCTCAGCGATGATGCCGACCCCTGCGTGAGTATCGGGAAGGAACCCGTCGAAAACTTTGCTGCGCAGCAGGTGGCCGACGCTCCGCTGATGGCTGCTTTCATCGACGCGCTCAAGGCCAAGCTCACGGAGATTTTCGACAGCTCCGTCCCCTTCACCCAAACTGCGCGAACGGAGAACTGCGCCTACTGCGCATTCCGCCAGATGTGCGGCAGGAAGTAACCGAGCGATGGGCGTGTGCGCTTGAAAGCCGACAATTCCTATTTAATCGACGAGGAATGTTCCGAGCACTCAAATCTTTCCTACCACCGGCCGGAGGAACTCTCTAAGCATTGGGTCTCACACAGACTTCACGGAAATATAGGACCTGACCAAATAAATCTGCAAGTTTTTTTGCTTATTTTGAAAAATCTGTAGGCGCGATTGAATTTTGTCTTTTGGGGAGGGGTTGTGGTTTTGTGAAACCCCATCCCCAAAAGACAACCTTCAAT
>JAFOWI010000114.1 GCA_017425985.1 Bacteroidaceae bacterium
ACATCTATTCAGATAATTTCAATTTTCTAATCTTTACTACTTTAGATATCCACAAATGCATCACTGTCCAAAGTATAATGTCAACAGCCAATACTATATTAATATTCAAAATATTCACCAATCCTAAATTCAACAACATAAAAAATGCATCTAACATTAATATTGTAACCATTGCTGTTCGATGACTCATCCCTAACGCCAAAAACTTATGGTGAATATGCGTTTTGTCTGGTAAGAAAGGATTATACCCTCGACGTATGCGACCAATCATCACCCTAAGCACATCTAAACTTGGAATCATTATAGCCGAGAATGCCAAGACCAACACATTGGGCATATCGCTCTCGAAAGATGCATCTGTCATACTATAACGGACAGCCAACATCCCTAAAACCAAACCTACCGTCTGACTACCACAATCGCCCATAAAGATTTTTTTCTGACGCTCTGCTTTTCCAAAAACATTATACGCGAAAAATGGCAAAAGCGTTCCTAACATGGCAAACGAAATTATTGAAGGAATAACATCCCCTCTCGAAAAGAGCAACGCACCCAAAAAGAATAAGGCAACAATACTCAAGCCAGAAGCAAGCCCATCAATACCATCTATCAAATTTATTGCATTAATGATAAATACGACTAAAACGACAGTAAAAGGCATACCAATATACCATGCCACCTCACTAATCCCCAAAAATCCATTAAAATCATTAATCCATATTCCGGAAACCACTATCATCATCGCAGCAAGCAATTGACACGCAAACTTCGCCTTATACCCTACCCCAATTAAATCATCTGAAATCCCCTCAATATAAAGCAACATCAAAGCACACAAACTCAAGGATAACTGCGCTGCCTGCCCCGTTGAGATTCCCGACTTTCCATTCAACAACACGTGAACACCGAAAACCAAAGCCATAGACATAATCAACGATGGGGTAAAAGCCACCCCTCCCAATCGAGGGACAACTCCAGTGTGCACCTTACGTTCATCAACAACGTCAAACAAATTCTTCTTATACGAAATCAATATAATCTTTGGAATTATCACCGCTGTCAAGCAAGCACTAAACGCAAATGCTAATATTAAAAATAAAATAGAATTCATCCCTCTATCACTTATTAAAATTCTTAATAAAATAGCTTTTCAAAATCAAAGCTTCCCTATATTTTGCAAAGATAACTTTTTAATTGATTAAAAACCAATAAAATTTCGTCAGATTGCAAAAAACATCTGTAAACAAATCCTTTTTGTAAAACAAATAGTTGTTTTCAAGACAAAAAATCCACTGCTTACGCCAAAAATAATGACATGGCAACTTGTAGAAGTTCGAAGATTGTCATCGAAAACAAGAGTCCTATTTTCGTAACTAGAAAATCTCTTAACGCCTGCGCTCTTTCAGAAATCTTTTCGTCTTAGTTAACATTCAAAACTCACCCATTCACAGCACTGCGTTCCTCACTGATATTCACCTCCCCCATGAGGGTCCGTTTTATTTTGGCCAATGGTCACCACAATGCTTCACTCGGACATAACTGACGATATCGCCACACACGCGATGCTTCGGGTTGGGATAGAGCGCAGCCACTCCCAGCCCCTTCAATACGATATAAGGGATAGAGCGATTGTTGAGTTCCGAAGTTAAGACCCATAGTTCCGCATTCATCGTATGGTTCATGCGCTCCACTTGTAGTTGTCGTGCTATCAGAAGTAGTTTTATAGCCAATGATGGATGTTGTGACGCAGGGAGCATAGCAATGGCATCGACTAGAAGTCCGTCAAGCGACTGGCGTGAGAAGAACTCTGCCACCGCTTTTCAGTCCCTCTTCATCTCTTCACCTTTATCCTCCAATCTCTTCCATAAGGTGGAACGGAGCAAAGCAAGCGACACATTTTCAATATTCTTATCCATTAACATTTACTCAGCGAATCAATCTTCAACAAATCGTTTGACTGTCACATCATATTGAGTTATAACATGTTTTACATCAAACTTATCCATCATCAGTTGACGACCATTCATGCCCATAACCCTTCTCTCCTCTTCAGACATTAAAACAACCCTTTCCATCTTGGAAGCCAAATCCTCTGCATTTTTCACTTCACATAGATAACCATTGTATCCATCAACGACAACCTCATGACATCCTGGAACATCTGTAGCTACAAGTGGACGCGCCATTGATGCTGCCTCCATCAATGTACAAGGTACTCCCTCACGATACGACGGCAATACCACACACATCGCTTTTTCTATATAAGTACGTACATCGGATGTACGCCCCAAATACTCCACTATACCCTCGTTTTCCCAAGCACGGATATCTTCTTCAGCAATCGCAGCTGGATTGTCTGGCCAAACAGCTCCCAATAGTTGAAAACGTACATTGGGATACCTTTTTTTAAGGATACGCGCAGCTTCTACATACTCAATCACTCCTTTATCCTTAAGCATACGTCCAACAAGAAGAAAGATTTGTTCATCCACAGGCAACGGTTTGGGAGAGAAGCAATCCGTATCTACTCCTTCTCCATATAGTTGCACAATCTTTTCGTCGGAAATAAGCCCCGCAGCCTTAAAAGAAGCTATATCATCCTTATTTAAGAACCACACCTGCTCAGCTTTGCGAAATGCATATTTATAAAGCAAGCGAGCAATTTTAGGTACGATCCCCTCAGCCAGGAACGTATACCCCAAACCTGTCGTTACAGGCAGATACTTTATACCTAGCGACTCTGCAGCAATACTTGCATAGATGTTAGGTTTGATTGTATAGGTTATACTCAAATCTGGTTTCAATGCTTTTAGCAATTTCCTATAATTAAGGAAAAGTCGTAAGTCTGTAACCGGGTTTATACCCTTCGCATCGATTGGTATATCATAAGTCTGACAACCCATATCTTCGAATTTTGTGAAATACTCTTTATCGTATGGTGCTGTTACACTCACATAATAACCTTTATCAACAAAATGCTTTATCAAAATGGAACGAAAGTTCCACATACCCCAAGCATTATTGCCAGAAAATACGATATGTTTTTTCATAAAATAAGATTGATTTGATACAACAAGACTCCGTAATTATTTCAGGACATACATCATTCGATGAGTAAGCATTCTAAAATGAAGCCCCCCTTAACAAACTATACCAGAAAGCACCTTTGCTTAAAATTACGATAATCTGAAGGACTATTTTCAAGATTTTCTATTTTTGTTAAATACCAGAAATAAATTCTTCTAGTCGTTTCTTCTGAGGACACCTCACTTAAGAAATTCAAGGTGTATTCACGTGCCAACACACCAAACTGCTTGCACGATATATCAGTTTGACTTTACACTTCAATTTTATCCTTTTTACTCAGTCAAAACATTCCATCGTCTCCAAAGAGATATACGCAGCACACCTATCGGAGTCCAAAGTACATCTTCGGGATAATATTTAAATAAGCGGAAGTTATGCTTCATCCAAGAGAACATCAAACCTATCCTAGATTGATATCTATTCTTATTGAGGCGTGAATCGTACTGACCAAAATTTCCCGACTGCATAATTTCGTCCAACAAGAAACGACCGGCAGACTCATTAGGTTGGCATATCAAATATTTGTCTTCCAAGCCTAAGGTATCTTTCATTATCCACATACTCGCCTCCGCAAAGCGTTGCAATCTAAAATGCGTTATCAATGCCCAAACTTCGGTTCTCAACTTCTCTGCATGTTCTCCTGCCTCTTCAACACTACGAAGCACAAAAAACAAATCCAGAATTTGTCGCAACCCTACCCCCTCGTACATTAAATGCCAAAAGTTATGGTTCAAAACGAGCACAACATTAAATATATAGTCAGGCACCGAAAAACCGAGTGATTCTTTAAATACAATATGCCTCTTACCCTCCTTCTTAAACCATTGTTGCAATCGAGCGTTTCTCAACAGATTCCTGCTCAACGAAGGGCGATAGTGAAGTTCTATCTCTGCATTCTTGTATAAGGAGAGGTCTGCATGATGGTAATCGTAATAAGTCAGAGTTCCAGTCTTTCTTGCCCATACAATGAGTTCCTTATCTTCACCAAGTGCCCATACGTCTATATCACCAGGATGTCGTAATGCACTCAACTCGCCATACAGAGCAGCCAATCCTTGACCTTTCAGCACGCATGATTGGTAACCATCTTTCGCTAACTTTTGTTCAAAATCAGCACAACATTGACTCAATCGTTTATTATATTCTTGTATTCTACCTGTCATCCCCAACCATTGAAAAAACAATTGCTTGGGCACATTCGTCTCCTCACCGTTTTCCTTATGAGTATCATTATACCTTTTCACCCCCGCCATACAAATCCCCACAAGCGATTGCTGAACCGCAATCTGATACATACCTTCCCACTCACCTACCGATAACTGGCGACTCACCCCCCTCCCCGTACCTATCGACAATCGAATAAGTTCGAAAAAAGTTTCTTTCATATATCCCAATCCTTTCTTGAAGGTTTATTGTTTTGTCACTTTAATCTTTTTGACGTCACATTATCGTAAAAATGCATTTTCCATTTGGAAATCGACCCTCACGCAGGGTGAAAATGCATTTTCCATTTTTCGCAACCATTTTCACGCATCGTAAAAATGCTTTTTCCATTTGGAAATTGACACTCACGCAGGGTGAAAATACATTTTCCATTTTTCGCAACCATTTTCACGCATCGTAAAAATGCTTTTTCCATTTGGAAATTGGCACTCACGCAGGGTGAAAATGGATTTTCTTTTTTCGCAACCATTTTCACGTTTTTCCCAAGTATCGCGTGAACCTATATGTTTGCCCACTCTCATTTTACTCCAGCGAATCTCTCGAATCTGCGCGGAATTTAAATAGAGTACAGAGTACAACTGCCATGCGGATTACTTTATTCATCAACGTGATTGCACGGATGAGGTGATAGAGTACAGAGTTCAGAGTACAACTGCCGTGCGGATTACTTTTTGTCAACGTGATTGCACGGATTAAACGGTTTTGCTATGCAGGGCAAAAAATCTGTGTCATCTGTTTAATCCTTTGATCTTTTATTCATCAGCGAGATTACATGAATGATACAATTGACTATGCCCATTGTTCATTAAGCATTCAAACTTTTCCGTTCACCACCTTAGTCATAAAACCTGACAAAATTGTCATGAAGTCTGACAAATCTGTCATGAATTTCTGATTTTTTCATCTTTTTCGACATTTTTTTCGAAAAAATCACGTTTTTTCAGCCTGAATATCCCCAAAAACGCATTTTTGGCACGGAATTTGCAATATATAGTATTGGGACAGGACGAAAACGTACAGATGACTCTTGAAAGAACACCCGGAAGTTGCTTTCAACATCACGATTCCGCACCTGCACCCATTATTGTCTAATACTAAAAACTATACTCGACGATGGGTAAAATTACAGAAATTAACTCTACGAGCTTTGTAACAAAGCTCAACAACACCGAATATGCCTATGTGGCTAATGGTGTTATCAATCGCATTAATGCGATGGGTGTTGAAGAACTTCATGCTCCTGCAGAAGCCTTCGCAAAGTTTCAAGAACGCTACACGGTGCTTGAGGACCTAGTGGCAAAGAGTCGCATTGCTGACGAAACGGCACAAATTGCCGAAATCGACGAACAGCAGGACGCCCTCTTAGTGTATCTATTGGGGGCAATTCGCAATGCGAAGAGCATGCCTCTTGCAAGCAAGAAAGCTGCAGGTCAGGCGCTCTACAATGCAACGAAACCTTACGCAGGTATTCACAAGTTGCCTCAGCGTCAGCAAGTGCAAAAGGTGCAAGGATTGCTCTCTGATTTGGCAAAACCAGAATTGACAGTCCATGTAAATACCTTGGGACTGACCAGCGAAGTGGAAGAACTCACCGCTCTGAACGCGCAGTATGCTGTGTTGATAGATACGCGCGCAGAAGTGCAGCGCATCAACAGCATGGAGAATGCCAAAACCGTACGATTGGAGATGGAGGAACTCTTCAAGGAGATTACCCTCACCATTTGGGCCTTCAGCATTGCTGCACCAGCAGAGGTATTGACCAACTTCATCCTTTCGCTGAACAAACTTATTAGTGACGCGAAGACTGCCTACAATCAGCGTACTGCGCAGATCGGCAAAAAGGAAGAAGACGCAACCGAAGGTGATGATGAAGTTGCAAAACCTGAAGATTCAGACACCACTGATGATGATGCTTCGGAAGAAGCATGAATGTAACAGCAGATGGTTGCTTCCCGAAGAACAACCCACTGCTACGCGATGACTACACCTCCAACGTGCCGGGACGTTGGGGGTGTTTTTTATTACAGAGAAATAACGAAACTCCAACGGTTCTCACTCTGCACGTAATGCTTAATTAAATAATTATCATTCCTTTTTTGTGAATGTCAACACCAAATTTAAATACTTACCAACAAGATTTGTATTTAAATAATCGGAATAAGTTGAGTTCCATAGTGATTCGCAGTTTTTACATTTAATTTGATATTCTTGTTTAAACTCAATTGTATCTACATTATTGAATAATCGACACAATCCATCAAGCGTATCATCAACAACATAGCCCGTATTACTATTGAAAACCTTTTCTCCCACCAAGGTTCCCTTTGATGTAATAATAGGAGTTGCTAAAAATAAAGATTCATATGATTTATTAGGAGAAGCATAAACATGATTTGGTAAGTAAGGGTAATACAACGCAACAATGAAATCACTATTGTTCATTAACTTTAAACCCTCGTTATATTGAACTTTACCATAGTAATGTATTCGATCACATTTTGTAGCAGCTTCTTGAACAATAGTTTCCAATCCATCTCCTACTCCTGCTATGTCTAAAACGAATCGTTCATCATCTAAAACCATCTTTAGAAGATTCTCAAGACCTCGAATTTGCTTTTGAAATACACCTACATAAGATAAATAAATTTTGTCTCGTTTAAGTCCTTCTACTCGTTCAAAAGATTGACGAAACGTAGGTACATTTTCCACCTCTAAAAACTGCTTTAAATTTTCTTTTTTAATTCCGATCTGCTCTAATCTTTTTTCAGCAGGCAATATTAGACAATCTACTTTTGATGATATTTTACGCTCAATATTTACCATTTGAGAATCATAAACATCAAAAATAACTTTCTTTCCTAACAGTTTAAATGGTAATGAAAGCAAAGTATTTTCCATATTACATGCATGAATTACCCTATAATTAGCAAAATTCTTTATGAGATAATACCATACAAAGAAAAACCATCGAAGTAGGGGAATAATTTTTTTACCTTGAGCATATGGACAATACAATTTCAATTGATGCTCATGCTCATCTATGAACTTTGCATTCAAAAGTCTATCCCAACTAATTACAAAGTAAGGAGTGTTTGTTTCTTTACAAGTTTGAACATACTTCTGCAAACGTACATCATAGTCAACAGAACTTCTATTAATAAAACAAATCATATATGCTTATTTCAATGTTTCTACAATTCTACCACAAGCCAAACCATCGCCATAAGGATTTACAGCCTTGCTCATAGCATCATAATGAGTCTGATCATCCAGAAGCAGGGACACTTCGCTGACAATTTTGTTATAATCAGTACCTACGAGTTTCACAGTACCAGCTTCGAGTGCTTCGGGACGCTCCGTAGTGTCACGCATCACGAGTACGGGTTTACCCAAACCAGGTGCTTCTTCCTGAATACCGCCTGAATCGGTAAGTACGATAGTGCTCTTTTCCATCAGATAGACAAAAGAGAGATATTCCAGAGGTTCAATGAAGAACATATTACCCAAATTGCTTAAGTCTTCACCAAACACTTCGTGGATGGGTTTGCGCACATTGGGATTTAGGTGCATGGGATAAACGAAATCAACATCGGGATACTTCTGCGTCAAATCGCGAATGGCAGTACACATGTTGATAAAGCCATCACCAAAGTTCTCACGACGATGACCAGTGATGAGCACCAACTTCTTGCCATCTGAAAGGCGATTGGTATCATAACCTGCTTGTACCAAAAGATTTTGCAGTTCTGTACTGAGAGTATTATCTGTCTTAATCTTATTAACCACCCAATAAAGTGCGTCAATCACAGTGTTTCCAGTCACAACGATACTTTCCTCAACCACAGCCTCACGAAGCAAGTTCTGCTTGCTGAGTGGTGTGGGTGCAAAATTGTAGGTAGCCATGCGACCTGTAAGTTGACGATTCATTTCTTCAGGCCATGGACTGTATATATTATGTGTGCGAAGACCTGCTTCTACGTGACCAACAGGAATCTGTTGATAGAATGCCGCAAGTGCTGCTGCTGTAGAAGTCGTTGTGTCGCCATGAACGAGCACTACGTCTGGTTGTGCTTCCTTCAAAACATCACGCATACCAATCAACACACGAGCCGTAACATCGTAAAGGTCCTGCCCCTGCTTCATAATATTGAGGTCGTAATCAGGGGTAATGTCAAAGAGTTGCAGAACCTGGTCCAACATCTGACGATGCTGGCCTGTCACACACACAATGGTCTGAAAGTCATCAGCATGCTTTTCAAACTCCTTTACCAATGGAGCCATCTTAATTGCTTCGGGACGTGTGCCGAAGACGAGCATTATCTTTTTCATCTTTCTGTGATTATTATTCATATTTATTATATTTGACATAAAATCATTAAATTTTACTATTCCTATACTTTGTTACTCTAGCTGGATTACCACCAACTATTGCAAATTCTGGAACATCTTTTGTCACCACACTACCAGCTCCGATAATAACGCCATTCTCTATTTTAACACCAGGTAGTATTGTTACTCTCGCACCGATCCACACATCATTGCCAATGTTAACTGGATGAAAGTCTGACGCACCTTGTTGATTCATCG
>JAFOWI010000115.1 GCA_017425985.1 Bacteroidaceae bacterium
AACACTTGTTGAGCAAGGTTGTTTTATGTGGCTTGATAGTGCACTTCGTATCAAGAGGAGTCTTGGAATATCTCGAGAAAAGAACGACAAGAAAGACTCAAGAGACATCGCGCTCTACGCTGCTCGTTTTAAAGATCAAGCGGAATGTTATATCATTCTAGATCAAGCCACTGAAGCGCTCAAGAAACTCTTTACTATGCGTAAAAAATTGGTGGAAGCATATAATAGGTTGCTCGTAAATTATAACGAAAGCAAGAAATACTTTGACAATGAACTCTTGTCTGAGGCATTTGCCATACATGAAGAACTCATCGCTCAAATAAAAGAGAAAATTAAGGCCTTAGAGAAAGAGATGAAGAAAATTATTAAGTCAAATTCTGAACTGAACAACACTTATAACATTCTATCATCAATGCCTGGTATAGGACTCATCAATGCGACTGCATTTATTGTTTACACAAACAATTTCAAAAAATTCGATTACGACGCTCGCCGTATTGCTTCTTTCTGGGGCGTCGCACCATTTGGACATACCTCAGGAAGTAGTATCAAGGGAACTCCTCATGTGTCGCATTATGCAGATTCATACTTAAAATCTATACTCTCAGAGGCTACTTTGTGTGCTACACGGTTCTGTCCAATAATTAACGCGTATGTTGCTAGATTAAAACAAGCCAGGAAACACAAATATGTTGTTTTGAATAATGCAAAGAATAAAATGATACACATACTTGTCGCTATGGTCCGAAATAATGAAAAATTTAGAAAAGCGGCATAAATTTCTTTAAAATAGTTTGGCAGTTAACATAGATTGCCGTGGGGTATTCGCTACGCTTTGGACCGGCATGGTTACCGAGCGGTGTCGCCTTCAGCGTTATTACAAAGATATTTAAGATGAGTGCTTGTTGGCCTTTCAGACCGTTATCTTACAAAAATATTCCGGACAGCAATAAAATAGAAATGAAGTGACCTTAAAAGCAATTGGGCTTTCGGGGTCACTTCATTTTTTTTGTTACGAATATGATTTGCAATAGTTTTGCGCATTAGTTACCCCGCTTGGAGTTTGATGGGGGAGCGTGTGCTCCATGTTAACGGTGGTATTCTACGGCGAGTCCGCCTTCAGATGTTTCACGGTAAAGGGATGGGAGGTCGTGTCCTGTTTTCTTCATCACCTGAACGGCTTTGTCATAGCTGATGCGGTGGTGACCTTCGGCATACGTAGCATAGATGTTGGCATCAAGTGCGCGAGCTGCGGCGTGAGCATTGCGTTCAATGCAGGGAATCTGAACAAGTCCGCAAATAGGGTCGCAAGTCATGCCAAAGTGGTGTTCAAGTCCCATTTCTGCGGCATATTCCGTAGTTTGCAAGCTACCGCCAAAGATGTAATTTGCTGCAGCTGCAGCCATTGCACAGGCAACGCCCACTTCGGCTTGGCATCCGGCTTCGGCTCCTGAAATTGAAGCAAGTGATTTAGCTATGTTTCCGACAAGTCCGGCTGTAGCAAGTGCATGCAGGATGCGCTTTTCGCTGAATTGTCGGCTCTGCTGGATATGATAGAGTACTGCAGGCACCACTCCACATGAACCACAGGTTGGGGCTGTTACGATGCGACCTCCCGAAGCATTCTCTTCGGTGACGGCAAGTGCGTATGCAAAGACCAAGCCTCTTGTCTGCAGGTTGGAGCTATAGCCTTTAGCCTTGATGTAATAATGTGATGCTTTGCGTCGGAGATTTAGTCCGCCAGGAAGCACGCCCTCAGTCTCGAGTCCGCGCCCTACAGCATCGCACATTGCGCGCCAAACTTCGCTAAGGTAGTCCCATATGTCGCTTTCTTCGCATTGCTCAACGTATTGCCAATAAGAGAGTCCGCGTTGGTCGCACCATTTGATAATGTCATCAAGATGGTTGAGGTCATACACGTCGGGCGTTTGGAGCGAGCTGATTCCTTCTTCGGCTAAGGCACCTCCACCAACGCTATATACAATCCATTCGTCCTGAGCGCGTCCGTTGTCATCGATAACAGCAAACTTCATGCCGTTGGGATGATAGGGGAGGACGATTTCTGGGCGCCACACGATGTCGCAACGCTCTTCTCCTAACACGGTGAGGATGGCCCAATCGGTGAGGTGGCCTTTCCCTGTGGCGGCAAGGCTACCATAGAGCGTCACCTGGAAGCGTTTGGCATCAGCATGTTTGGAAAGGTATTTTTCGGCAGCGGCGCGTGGTCCCATGGTGTGAGAAGATGATGGACCATAGCCTATACGGAATAATTCTTTGAGTGATTTCATTCGAATGTTTATGTGTTTTGAGTAATGTCGTGAGGAAAAAGATGAATTTATATTGCACTACTTAAAGTGTGATGGTGGTTAAACCACGAGTGTTAAGTCGTCATTCTGCGTTTTGCAGATTCTGTAGGCTGATTGATATAATATGTATCTCCAATATGATTTAGATACGCATATTTATTAATAATCTGTAAGATTTTATTGGCCCACCAGTTATTAATTTTCTTTAATCCATCCCTTGCGATAGGCCCTAAGTAAGCGCTGTAAGTCGCCAATTTGTTCTCTGAGTTTGCGGCCCATGTCTGTATCCGCAACGAGCATGCGGCGGTCTGCTGTCTCAACCAATGTTGTTGTTGACTGAATATCCGAACCCTGTGCTACGGCTTCTTCTGCAGAGTTGAATGGGGCGTGTTGCACAAGTTGGAAACCGCGGCTGTGGAACACCAATGTGTAGCCGGCAATGCCTGTCGTAGAGTGGTAGGCGCGTGCAAATCCGCCGTCAATGACCATAAGTCGGCCTTCGGCTCGGATAGGTGTTTCGCCTTTGCCTACTTTGACCGGCACGTGTCCGTTAATAATATGGCGATGATTGCCTTTCACTCCAAAATTGTCGAGCAGTTGTTCGCAGACGTTTGCTTCGTTTCTGAGTTTGAAGTACCAACCTTTTTCTTCTACATGCACTGCTTTGTCATTGATGAAGTAGCGTTCAAAAGTTGTCATTTTTGATTTGTCGAAAAGAGGGCTGTTTGTGCCACACCAGAGGTACCAGAAGTAGTCACGTGCATAGTTCTTTTCGTCTTCTTCAGCTCCCTCTTCGTATGCCATACGCACAATCTGTTCGAGTTTCTCCATCAATTCTTTTCCTTTGTATGCATTGCCCTGAATTGTAACTTCCTTGAGGCTTCCGTCTTCGTTGAGGGGAATGGATGCGTGGAAAAGCAGGTTAGAGTTGCACACAGTGTACATGCCGCCATGTGTGAGTAAGCAGCGCATGTGGCGTTGTAGGCGTTCGCTTAGCAGGAATGAGTTGACAAGACTGTTCATGATGTCGTGCTCTTCCTCCGTAAGGCGGTAAGGGTCAGTGGGGTTAATGGTTGGGAAGTATGTGTCTTCGAGCGGATAGGTCGTGCCTTCGTAATTGATAGTGTTGTTCTTGAAGTCAATCTGTTCAAGCAAGCATCGGTGTTGCATGTCCCATTCGGGGTGCTTTTTGTAGATTTGTCCTTCGAGCTTGAACTGAATCACGGCAATGGCCTTGTGCATAAGTGTCACCAAACGTTGCGTCTTGGCACGCATAAGTGGTCCGCTTTCCGGGTCAATAAATGGCTTGAAAATATGGCAGGGATCGTCTGCATAGGTTTCCATTGCAAAGGTTGCGAGTTGCACCATGTTGATACCATATCCTTCTTCAAGTGTTTTGGTGTTCGCATATCTTAATGACAGGCGAATTACAGCTGCTGCACATACGGGATTTCCGGATGCGGCCCCCATCCATAGGATGTCGTGGTTGCCCCATTGTATGTCGAAGTTGTGATACTCGCAAAGTTTGTCCATGATGAGGTGTGCTCCGGGACCTCTGTCAAAAATGTCGCCCAAAATGTGCAGACGGTCGATGGCTAAGCGCTGTATGAGGTAGCAGAGCTGTGTGACAAACTGGTCAGCGCGGCGCGTTCCAATAATGGTTTGGATAATGATATTGTAATAAGCCTGCTTGTTGTGTCCTGCTGTTGATTCATGAAGCAACTCTTCAATGATGTATGCAAATTCTTCGGGCAGACTTTTGCGCACTTTGGAGCGAGTGTATTTTGACGACACAACGCGACACACCTGAATCAAGCGGTTGAGCGTGAGCTGATAGAATTCAGGCATGTTCCTTCCGCTTGCATTTACTAATTTGAGCTTGTTTTCCGGATAGTAAATAAGTGTGCAAAGTTCTTTAATGTCTTCTTCGCACAATGTGGATGAGAATATTTCGTACACTTTGCGCTTGATGTACCCCGAAGCGTTTCGCAATACGTGCTGAAAGGCTTCGTTTTCTCCATGCAGGTCGGCAAGAAAGTGCTCGGTAGATTTTGGCAAGTGCATGATGGCCTCGAGATTTATAATCTCTTGGGTAACGCTGGGAACGTTTGGAAAGTCTTTTGCCAAAAGTTGCAGGTAGCGCATGGTTTCTTTATCGTTTTTCATGTTGACAACGCTTTATATGTCTGGAATTAAATTTCAGAGTGATTAATAAAAATAATAATGTATTGCTTTATTTTTTATGCAAAAGTAAGATAAATTACGAAACGAGCAGTATTAATATTGAGGTTTTTCGTATTTATTCGCTGCTTATTGTGTATAAAATGTTATTTTTGCAAAGGAAATGAAGTTTGAGTGTTTATAGTTGCTCATTCTTTGATTTATCAATAAGTTGTTTTTAACAAACTATTAGTTTATGCCACATATATCAGAGCGCGCTATAGAAATGCCTTCTTCGCCTATTCGCAAGTTGGCTCCGCTTGCTACAGCAGCACAGGAACGTGGAGTTCACGTTTATCATCTTAACATCGGTCAGCCCGACCTTCCCACTCCTGCCGAAGGATTAAATGTACTTAAGAATATAGACCGTAATATTCTTGAATATAGTCCCAGTCAGGGATTTCGCAGCTATCGCGAAAAGCTTACACACTATTATGAAAAGTTTGACATTCATCTTGACGCTGACGATATTATTATTACGTCGGGTGGGTCTGAGGCTGTGCTTTTCGCATTTCTTTCATGCTTGAATCCCGGTGATGAAATTATTGTGCCCGAGCCTGCTTATGCCAACTATATGGCTTTTGCAATTTCGGCTGGAGCAAAGATTAAGACGATTGCTACTACTATTGAAGAAGGGTTTGCTTTGCCCAAAGTGGAGCAGTTCGAAGCATTAATCAATGAGCGTACGCGTGCAATTTTGATTTGCAATCCCAATAACCCTACCGGTTATCTTTATACGCGTCGCGAAATGAATCAAATTCGCGACCTTGTTAAGAAGTACGATTTGTATCTTTTCTCCGACGAAGTTTATCGAGAATTTATTTATACAGGTTCGCCCTACATCTCAGCTTGTCATCTTCAAGGAATTGAGCAAAATGTTGTATTGATTGACTCCGTATCGAAGCGCTATAGTGAATGTGGTATCCGTATTGGTGCTTTGATTACGAAGAATGTCGAAGTGCGCAATGCTGTCATGAAGTTCTGTCAGGCACGTTTGAGTCCTCCTTTGATTGGTCAGCTTATTGCAGAAGCTTCGCTTGAAGCCTCGCATGAGTATAGCCTTGAAGTGTACGACGAATATGTAGAGCGTCGTAAGTGCTTGATTGATGGGCTCAATCGTATTCCGGGAGTTTATTCGCCCATACCGATGGGTGCCTTCTATACTGTGGCAAAACTTCCTGTTGACGATGCTGAAAAATTCTGTGCCTGGTGCCTTTCGGATTTTGAATACGAAGGTCATACTGTTATGATGGCTCCTGCTGCAGGTTTCTATACGACGCCTGGAGCTGGTAAGGATCAGGTTCGTATTGCTTATGTGCTTAAGAAGGACGACTTGATACATGCCCTTGAAGTCCTAAAGAAAGCGCTCGAAACTTATCCGGGGCGAACGATTTAAGTATGGTTTTGATTTCATAAATTCAGCTAACTTATTACTATTTTTATTCACTCGTATTAATTGAATGTATTTTATAGCAAGTCGTTTATATAGTTCTAAGAATAAGGACAAACGAAAAGCATCTCAGCCTGCTGTCTTAATAGCGACGGCAGGCGTTGCTTTAGGTGTTGTTGTAATGTTGCTTTCCGTGGCAATAGTAATAGGTTTTAAAGCCGAAGTCGGTAACAAGGTAAGTGGTTTTGCCAGCGATATAGAAGTGTTGAATATCCATTCGCTTCAACTCCCGGAGGCTAATCCTATCATACTACCCACTTCTGTACGTCAGAGGATTGAACAACAGCCTGGGGTGGCATATGTGCAAGCGGTGTCACAAAAAATCGGTGTGCTAAAAACGGACCAAGATTTTTCAGCCATCACCTTAAAGGGGGTAGCAGAGGATTATGATACAACCTTTTTGAGTCAGCACATCATTAGTGGACGTTTCCCGCGTCTTATGTCCGACTCTGCTTCGGGCGAAATCCTTATTTCTAATTATTTTGCACAGCGACACAATCTTTCGGTTGGCGATAAAGTGTATGCATACTTCTTTGCTAATACAATAAAAATGCGCAGATTTGCGATTGCGGGTATTTATGAAACTCATTTGCAGCAGTTCGACCGCAATTTTGTATTGACAGACAAGTTTACGGTCAACAAACTGAACAGTTGGAACCCTCAACAATTGAGCGAATTGGAAGTTCGTATTCACCCGTCGTTTTCAGTACAATCCGTTCAGCTTGACTTGCAGAAACAATTGGCAGGATTCCCCAATCTGAAGGTAATTACTGCGCAGGAGCATTATCCTCAAGTATATTCATGGCTTGATATGCTTGATTTGAACGCTTGGGTGATTCTTGTTCTGATGCTTTCAGTTGCTGCCTTCACAATGGTGAGTGGTACGTTGATATTGATTTTAGAGCATACGCCGACAATCGGTCTGCTGTCCGCCCTCGGGGCTTCATTGAGCCAACTGAGAGGCATTTTTATGCAGCTTGCTTTGCGCATTATGGTTCGAGGACTTGTGATAGGAAACATTCTCGGGTTAGGGCTTATTGGTATTTGCCGCTCAAGCCTTATTTCGCTTGATCCTGCAACGTATTATGTGGAGAGTGTGCCCGTTAGTCTTTCAGTGTTGCAATGGATGCTAATTAATGCGATTACCATCGTTGCGATTTTTGCAACATTATTGGTGCCTACATTGATAATTTCTAAAATTCAGCCTTCGAAAGCAATAAAATTTGATTGAACACTTGCTTGATACGAAAGTTATGCTTAACTTTGCACCGGTTTTCACGATAAGCGTGTTTATCCACGGGGCGTAGCGCAGTCCGGTTAGCGCACCTGCTTTGGGAGCAGGGGGTCGTCAGTTCGAATCTGGTCGCCCCGACAAGAATGGAAGAGGTAGTTATGACTATCTCTTCTTTTTTATTCCCTCTTAGTGCCCCGGATTTTAAATGGTTAATCTTCGTTAGCTTTTGATTTTTCATTTAATCGGGTGTTTCTTTGATTGTGATGTAATCACTTTTTGCGATTACTCCGCAAGTGAAAATTCCGATGTTTTAATCATTCTATTATATATATGATATAAATGAGTCATACAAACTATTTCGCATTTTCTGCTTTAAATAAGGAGAACATTCTTCGGTCGGACGCTGATATAGAATACCATCCCTTGTATCCATTTCTGCCCGAGGATTGCAAGGTGCTGTTTTTAGGGAGTTTTCCGCCTCAACGCAAGCGTTGGTGCATGGATTTTTATTATCCGAACTATATCAACGACCATTGGCGCATAGCAGGCATTATCTTTTTTGGCAATAAAGATTATTTCGTTGACGTTCATAGTAAAACTTTTCGTCTTGAGTGTATCATTCCTTTTTTACTGGAAAAGGGAATAGGCTATTATGATACGAACGAAGCGGTGCGTCGTTTGCGCGACAATGCTGCCGACAAGTTTCTTGAGACGATTGTTGAGACAGATGTGCGGGCATTGTTGCAGCGCATTCCTGATTGTAGGGCCATTGTTACTACGGGTGAAAAGGCTACAAAAACGCTTTGCGAAAATTTAGGGATTCGTGAGATTCCCCAAGTAGGACAGTACGTCCTAATTCCTGATGTCCTGAATCGTAATGCCTCTTTGCGTTTGTATCGTTTGCCCTCGTCTTCACGAGCTTATCCGCTTTCTTTGGAAAAGAAGGTAGCTGCTTATCGCAGGATGTTTGAAGACTTAGGTTTGGTCTATACAGAATAGTGTTGCTTTTTTTTGAATGTAAATTGCACGAATTGAAAAGCGTTCAGCATGGTGTAGGGTCCGCTCTTTGTGTCGGACCGTCATTCAATTTGCTATCGCTCACAAAACATTATTCCGTTGTATTACTACGGTTACTAAGCGGAGAGCCCTTCGGCGTCTTTACCAACC
>JAFOWI010000116.1 GCA_017425985.1 Bacteroidaceae bacterium
GTTTTCGTTTTCAACCTGGCGAACATCAACATTAGCCTTGCTCTTCTGTTCAAAGAAGTAGTTGCAGGCATCATTAAAGCGCTTCCAAATAGTTTCCGACACCTTGTGAGGAGCAGGACCAATGGTCTTCCATTCCTTCTGAAGTTCGACAAAAACATTTGTTGTGCGTGCCCAGTCGGTATTGTCCTTCAAAGCCTCAGCTTTTTCGCACAATGCAGTCTTGGCAGCAAGATTAGCGCTGTATGAATCGCGCACTCCGCGGAAATGCTCAGTCTTAGTTTGGAAGAAACGGTCGCAAGCCATGCGGAAACGGTCGAAAATCTGAGCATTAAGCTTCTTAGGAGTGAAGCCAATAGTCTTCCATTCGTTTTGATACTCAATCACTTGCTTTGTAACCTCTTCCCACTCAGCAAAACTTGTCAAAGCTGCGAAATCAATGCTCTCAACCTTTTCGCAAAGTGCAGTTTTGAGCGTAAGATTTTCTTCTTCCTGCGCCTTAAGCATTTCGAAGTGAGCCTGATGACGCTTGTTTACAAGAGTAGATGCGTCCTTGAAACGATTCCAAATCTGTTCGCGCAAATCACGTTCAACGGGGCCCGTTTCGCGGAAGTCCTGATGAAGTTTCTGGAGTTGGTGGAAAGCGCTGACTACGTCTTCGAGTTCAGCCAACTTCTCTGCGGCTTCACAAAGTTGCGTCTTGATTTCAAGATTCTTCTTGAAGTCATAAGCACGCATTTCGTGGTTCAAACGGAGCAAATCGTAGTACTGCTCAACGTAGAGCTGATAGTTTTTCCAAAGTTCTGTAGCACGTTCAGCGGGTACCAAGCGAATATCTTTCCAATCGGCCTGAAGATTCTTAAACTCATCGTAGTGTTTATCCACTTCTTCAGCTTGAGCAACCATTTCCTTGATGCGCTCAATGATGGCCAACTTCTTCTCAAGATTGTTCTGCTTCTCTGCTTCGAGTGCTTCAGCAGCACGCTGACGCATATCTTTAATAATGTGGAGTTGCACCTTGAGCTCTGCTTCACTATTATCAGGCGCAGGCATAAAATCCTCGGGTAAACCGCCCTTGTTAATGAAATCTTCGCGTGCGGCAGCAGCCTCAGCATTATGAATTTTGTAGTAAATTTGCTTCAAGAGGTCGATTTCAGAGCGTTCTACATTGCTTGCATCAGCAGCAATTTCCTTCAAACGTTCAATAACCTCTTGCTTCGTTGTAGGCGCAGCTTTCTTCGCTGTTTTTTCCTCAACTACGGGCGCTGCAACTTCAGCAACCGCAACTTCAACTTCTGCTACAGGAGCAGTTTCCTGAACCTCAGGATTCAAAATTTCTTCCATACTTGAAATTATGGGATTAATGAGAGATTAGAGCGAACATAGCGTTGCGCTCGGGACTACGAATGCTCAATTCAGAGCATCCAACACACAATTTTAATTTAGAAAGCAGCGAACATTGGTTCTCTACTTCTGGACCGCAAATGAAGTTATTTTATTTGGAGTGGCAAAATAAAAATAGGAAATTCTGAATTTACCGGCGTTTTTTTATCTACACAAAGCAAAATATAAAGAAATAGTCACCTAATTCACCACCAACCCTGCCCACATTTCACAACATTTACTGAAAACTTCCAGCCACCTTGCAAACCAACGAAATCACCCGCCTCGTAGAAAAACGTTCGGACACAAAAAACCAAAAAAAAGGGGCCACACAAATGTGTAACCCCAGAGAAAACTTAATATCACGTAGTAACAGACAGAAACCGCGGCTTAAGCCTTCACACGATTCTGGTATGAACCATCACGAGTGTCGATTTCAATCAATTCGCCTTCTTCAATAAAGAGGGGAACGCGTACCTTTGCACCAGTCTCAACGATTGCATCCTTGAGTGTGTTTGTAGCAGTGTCGCCACGAAGGCCGGGTTCTGTATAAGTGATTGTCAAGCGAGTCTTAACAGGCATTTCTGCATAGAGAATTGTTTCTGTAGATGAGTCGCTCACTACTTCAACAACGTCGCCTTCCTTCATATACTCAACACCTGTGATGAGGTCCTTAGCGATAGGAATTTGTTCGAAAGTTTCGTTGTTCATGAAGATGTAGTCAGTACCTTCCATGTAAAGATACTGGTAGGGGCGACGTTCAACACGCACGTCTTCGAGTGCTTCGCCAATGTTGAAACGCTTTTCGAGCACACGGCCAGAAACAACGTCCTTCAAAGTTGTACGCATGATTGTATTACCCTTACCTGGCTTCACGTGAAGGAAGTCAATGCAGAAATAGAGCTTACCA
>JAFOWI010000117.1 GCA_017425985.1 Bacteroidaceae bacterium
AGAAAAATCAAAAGCGGGCAGGCGGGTGTCACGCACACGTGCGCACACACACATGCGCACACCCGCGCGTGCTTCGGTCGCGCTCCGCTGACGCTCCGCGCTCCGCCCTCTTCTCCGCACATTCCCGCCCCCGGTCCTCCATTCACCGCTCTGGGAGTCAGTTACCAGAGTGGCATCTCCGGGGGCAGTAGTGTGTAAAAGTGGGGCAAGGTGCGAAAATGTTGCGAAAATGTTTGGTGGTTTCGGAAAAATTGCGTAATTTTGCCGCCGGGATGCCTCACTTGGCACCCATGTAAACAATGACAGACTTAGAGAAACTAATTTTTCCGGAAGGGGAAGCCAGCTACGACGCGAAGGCGTTCGGGCTCGAGATTAAGAAGTACCGCTTACGCCAGGGACTGACGCAGCGGCAGTTAGGTGAGAAGTGGGGACTTTCCCGCTATACAATCATCAGGGCGGAGACCGGGACTAACATCTCCTGGGAGAGTGCCTATCGGCTGTTCGCCAAACTAACTTACAGCATGCGTGATGAGGTACACGACAATCATTGATATCGCACAGTGCCCGGAAATCTACCGTAACATCAACGCCAGGCTGACGTATCTACATATGGTGCTTACGTGTGGGTACCATGACAATGACAAGGGGCTGGTACGTAAGAGCGTGCGCCAGCTGTCGGCAGAGACGGGCATTACGAAGAGCGCCACCGAAAATGCACTACGGCTGCTGAAAAAGTTTGACCTCGTCAGGAAGAACCGCGGGCGGCTATACGTGAGGACGTGGGCGCCGGAGCAGCCTATCACGAAGCCGAAGAGGAAGGCGCAGGACATCAGGGAACAGGCAATCGCCCAGGAGCGTGAGGACAAACAGCGGCAGTTGCTTGAGAGCATTGAAGAGAGCAAGAGGGGTGCCATAACCTGGGAAAAATATAAGGCAGGAGCTGGCACCGGAAAAATTTAGATCTAAATTCAGACAAACGAAATGAAGTACTACGAAGTAATCGACAACGATGGGTGGGTGCTGCCTACCATTTACAACGAGCAGCAGCGCGCAGACGCAATCTACGCGGCAAAGAGAATGGCAAATGTAGTCGACCGGGAGCAGAACCCGGAATACAAAGTGATGGTCGTTGAGTTCGACATCGACGCCATGTGTGCAAACGTTATCGAGACGCTATGACGGCAAAGGAATTTTTCTACCTGGTATCCAACATGCGCGCGGCGCAGAAATCGTACTTTAAAAGCCGGAGTGACCAGGCGTTCCGGGCAGCTCGGGCGCTGGAGAATGACGTAGACCGGGAAATAGCCCGAGTCAAGAATGTGTTGGCGGGTCCGCCAACGATAGCGAACGAAGGGAGGTGGGACACATGAGTAAGATACCTAACTACCACGTAAGCTGGCAAGTCCGGGACGCATGGCGGGCGATACCGCCATGTAATTATACGGAACCGTATTGCCACGTTGATTGCCCGTATTACTACGAGTGTTACCCACCGGAAGAGGAAGAGGAGGATGAACCATGGTAAAACAAAAGCCGATATCGGTACGCCTGGACTATGACGTACTCCATGTAGTAGACCAGGAAGCCTACTCGTCCGGCATCCCCCGGAACCGGATAATCAACGACGCAATTAAGTTGTACGTTGCCGTAGCCGACGCCAGGCGCCGGCATGGCATGTACAACAAACTGAAGGAGTTCTACGACCACATGCACGCGGTAGGAATGAACGTGAGTCAGCTGCCGTAATGTATATACATGGGATATCAGCAAAGAGGGGTGGCGCACGATGGGGCGTCACCTCTCTTTTTGACATCACACAAACGAACCTGCTTATTGGAAGCCCAGGAGCCTGTAATAATCCATACCCTGTACGTCTATCAACCACTGCACGAGCTCGTGGTCGATAGCCGTTCCGTCGTCAGAGCAGACAAAGCGAACGGTGTTGGCATTCGTCGCACCGGTCGGAGCCTGGGATTTCCACCGCTGGTTGTCGCCAAACCACTTTTCGTAGTGGGTGTTCTTCTCGTCGGTGTTGTGCAACCAATACTCCGCGTCATCGTCGCCGATGAGAGTCGTATAACCGGACTTGACAGATATACTAACAATACGTACCGTTGTGGTACCGTCAGCCAGCAGAGCTCTTGTGCCATCCTCCGGTGAGAGTGGGGGAGCATCCGTGTCGAGTTCCCAGTTGGTAACGGCAGCGCCGGAACCGTTGCGATAGCTGTTGACGACGGCATTATAGAACACGGAGCCGATAGCGTACCACAAAGTCGTCACTACGGGGTCGAGAGTGATGTACGTGGTTGAACGCAGGTGGGAACCGGGACGTGAGACTGCGATAGCCATTGCGTAAATGGGAACTTCATCGCCGTAGAATGACCAAACGGCAGCACCTTCCCGAACCGAAATGGCAGCGGGGAATTCTCCCTGAGAAGACGGGTTCACATAGAATGACCAATTGTGCCATACAAGGGTCTCGTTCTGATAAGATGCCCAAATGAAAGTCACTTGGTCGCCTTCCTGGGCAATACCCTGCGCAATCATTTCAGAGGAGAATACACCAAGCCCGTCGCCGGTGTTATGGCTAATGTTTGAGCCGTAATCACCAGCGTCGAAATCCAGCGTAATCTGCGGCAGGGAGCCGACCGTGATAGGCACGTTCTTGATAGGCACCGGAGTCTTGTTGCCCTTCATCAGCCAAGGACCTTCAAAGGACTGCCCCATAGCAATCTTACGCCATGCACGCAGGCTTGCGTCGCCATAATCTACACCCTCAAAACCGCGCGAAATGATGTCTTTAAGAGCACGGAGTTCATTGTTAATGGCAGTCAGACGGATACGTTGGCGCATCTGCGCGTCGGACTGCGGATTGTCAACATTCGGCTGATACACGCGCCAGCCCTGCTTCTCTTTACTGTCCTTGAGGACGTAGCCCACACTGTTACCGACCTTGCCGGACACGGGACCTAAAAGACCTACTGATTTTCCCATAGTTAGTAAAAATATAGTTAGACAAAAATAGCACTCAATCGCGGCATGCCTACGGGCTCCCGTCCGGCTCCCTGCGCTGCGCCTACGGGCTCCCGTCCGGCTCCCTGCGCTGCGCCTACGGGCTCCCGTCCGGCGCCCTTGGTCAGCCCTACGGGCTCCCGTCCGGCGCCCGCTGGCGGCGCTGAAGGCTGCGAATACGCGGCAAATATACAAAAAAAGTCCGAATGGCGATGGCGATGGCGATGCCGCTGCCGATGCCGATGTTTTATGCTTTTTTAACACTTGGGGGCGGGCTGGGCTGACCCTCGGGCGCGGCAGTGGCGGCTGGTGGCAGCAGGGCTGGCGGCTTTAGGCTCTTTGGGCGCAAGGCTGCTGGGGGCAAGGGTGAGGGACATTGCGGGCGCCCCCCCCTGCCGAAAAAAAGCGTTGCGAACCACGATGAATAACAGAAAGAGCCCGGACAACCCTTAAAAGCCCGAAAAAAAAGCCTGAAAGCCCCCTTGCCCCCAGCCCGCGAAGCGGCACGGGAAAAAGGCAAGGGGGCAGACCACGCCCAACCAACCGACGGAACAAGACCAGTCTTAAGACAGCAACTTAAACCACGATGAGGGCAAAGGCGCGATGTCCGCCCCCTTTGCGCCCCTTTACCCGCAATGTCCCTCACCCTTGCCCCCAGCGGCCTTGCGACCAATGTGCCTAAAGCCGCCAGCCCTGCTGCCGTCAGCCGACGCGCCGCGCCCCTGCTGCTGCCGCCACCGCTGCCAGCTGCCGACGCGGTTCCGACGCCCGCCACGCGCCAGCCGTCAGCGCGCAGCCCCCAAGGTGCCGACGGTGCCGACGCGGTTCCGACGCCCGCCACGCGCCAGCCGTCAGCGCGCCAGCCCCCGAGGTGCCGACGGTGCCGACGCGGATGCCGACCCCGCCACGCGCCAGCCGTCCACGCGCCAGCCGTCCACGCGCCAGCCGTCCACGCGCCAGCCGTCCACGCGCAGCCCCCCGCCGCCATGGTGCCTACGGTGCCGACCGGCTCGGTAAGGTTTCCGACTGCGCACGCCCGTCCCCTGGTGGCTATGCGAGCGGCGAGCGGGACAACGCAACAGCTGCCGACGGAGCCGTAACAGCGTGACAGCGCTCGGGACAGCCAACGGGACAGCCAACGGGACAGCCAACGGGACAGCCAAACCGCCTGCACATCGGTGCTCGCGTATATACAACGGGACAGCCAACGGGACAGAGTACGGTACAGAGTACGGGACGCATCGCGGGACACCATTATAAGAAAAAGAATAAGAAAAATCAAAAGCGGGCAGGCGGGTGTCACGCACACGTGCGCACACACACATGCGCACACCCGCGCGTGCTTCGGTCGCGCTCCGCTGACGCTCCGCGCTCCGCCCTCTTCTCCGCACATTCCCGCCCCCGGTCCTCCA
>JAFOWI010000118.1 GCA_017425985.1 Bacteroidaceae bacterium
AGGCATTAAGGTCTGCATAGTCCTAAAAACCTTAAGACCTTAAAACCTCACAACCTTATTTAGGCATTAAGGTCTGCATAGTCCTAAAAACCTTAAGACCTTAAAACCTCACAACCTTATTTAATTACTATTTCTTCAAAGTCCCCCAACCGCTCATAGCCACTGATGATGACCTTGTCTTCGGGTTGGAGTCCGTCAATGACTTCGTACTGCTCGGGGTTTTGGCGCCCAATTTTTATTTCTTTGCGGCGGGCGATGCCGTCGTTGTCGATGCAGTAAATCCAGCGGCCGCCCGTCTTCTGGTAGAAGTCGCCACGGGGAATGATAACCGCCTGTTCAGGTTGGCCGAGTTCAATCCTTACGCGGTAACTCTTGCCCAAGCGAATGTTGTCGGGCGTTGTGCTGGTGAAGGTGAGGTCGGTGTCAAACTTACGGTCGCGCACTTCGGGCATGACGCGGGAAATCTGAAGCGTAAAGGTGTCTTGCTTTTGGATGATGTTGGCAGGCAGTCCGGCATGGATGCGCTCTACATAGTATTCGCTGAGCGAAGTTCGGATTTTATATTCACTCATCACCTTGATTTCACCAATTTTCGAACCGCCCGAAACTTGCTGTCCGAGGGTGAGATTGAGGTTACCGAGTTGTCCCGAGGTAGGTGCCACAACGAAGAGGTCGTTCGTGCGTTGTTGCACCGTCTGCCACTTGAGTTCCGCCGTATTGCGGTCTGCCACAATCATCTCTCGGCGCAAGAGGGTGGTGACAGAGTCGTGGTGAAGATTCTGCATCTGTAGGAGCAACTTCTGATGCTCATGCTGGAAATCAGCTTCGGCAATGTCGAGTTCGGCACGGCTTTTCACGCCCATGCTATACTCCTCGCGCGTCTGCTTCAACTTACGCTCCAGATTGCCCATCTGATAGCGCTGTTCAAGTGCCTGCAATTTGAGGTCAATGCTCTTCTGCTCCATCTGAATTTCCTGTTCGCGCAGGTTGCGCATGGTCTTCTGCCACTGTTCACGCTCTTGTTCAATAGTGCGCAGGAGGTCGGGATTTTTCAGAATCAGAATGGTGTCGCCCTGTTGGAGCATGGTGCCTTCTTCGCGCACAATGCGGTCAACAAATCCGCTTTCGAGGGCATTGAGTTGGATGGTCGTAATGGGGTGAACGAGCCCCTCGGCTTCGACAAATTCCATGAAGGGGACTTCGCTGACCGTAGCCATCTTGATGTCTTCACTTTTGACCTGCTGTCGGCGAGGCGCGAGTGCAATAATAATCGTGTAAACAATGATGGCAACCAAGGCACTACTGCCCATGATGTGCCAGCGGTACTTGGAGTACCAGGGGCGAGGAGGTTTTGAAATGTCCATATTATTGAATGAGGTTATGAGGTTTTTAGAGTACAGAGCACAGAGTACAGAGTACAACTGATGGTAGAGTACAGAGTTCAGAGTACAGAGTACAACTGATGGTAGAGTACAGAGCACAGAGTACAGAGTACAACTGCCTTGCGGTATGTCGCGTTCGAGTCAAACCATCTCGTCTACTTGTACCTAATAACTTGTCTACTAATATATAATAATAGGGGCGCCTGCAAATCTATGTGGATGCGTATGTCCTTTTTTTCACTTTAAACTCTTTGGCGGACGGCAGTGTGATGGTTGTGTAAACTATTGGCTGCTCGCAATACGAAAGGCGCCCCTACGCTATATTAACTTACAAAAAGCGTGCCAAAAATGTAAATAATTGTTTTTCAATGTGTTTGTTGTTTGATAGTGTGCCTTGATGTGTGCGAATCCGAACAGTAGGTGTGCGATTTCGCACATCGTGCACACCTCTTTTTGTGCTAGGGGGCTGATAATCGATTTGTTTTCGACTTTCGATGAAACTTTGTTGAAAAATATCCTTAACTTTGCCACCATGATAGAGAAAACAGGTAAAATATTAATTGTTGACGACAATGAGGACGTGCTCCTTTCGCTCAACATGCTCCTCAAACCTTGGGTTGAGGCGATACGCGTAACTACGAATCCTGATAAGATAGTGGATTTCCTGGCTAAATTTCAGCCCGACGTCATTCTGCTCGACATGAATTTTAGTCGGGATGCGGAGAGCGGCGAAGAGGGATATTATTGGTTGCAACGCATTCTGCGCCTGGATGCCGATGCTGTGGTAATGTTTATTACGGCTTACGAAAGTACGGAAAAAACGGTGCGTGCCATTCGTGCCGGAGCGATAGACTTCATACCCAAGCCTTGGGATAAAGAACGATTGGTCGATGCCGTGAAGAGCGCTGTTGCATTGCGTAGGGAGCGGTTGCACCAGGCGGCTGAGCAACTTGTGGTGAAAAGCGAGGCTACCATTAAGGCGTGTGATGTTCCTGTGAAGCCGGCAAAGGAGTCGTCGTTTATTGGAGCATCGCCGGCGATAGCGCAGCTGAAGGATTATATCAGTCGTGTGGCGCCCACGAATGCCAATGTGCTCATCACGGGCGAAAATGGTACGGGTAAGGATGTTGTTGCTCACGAACTCCATCGCCTTTCGCGCCGTGCGGACAGTCCGCTTGTGAGCATCGACCTCGGATGTATTCCCGAATCACTTTTTGAGAGCGAACTCTTTGGCCACGAAAAAGGGGCGTTCACCGGAGCAGTATCTGCGAAGGAAGGGCGCATCGAAGCAGCCGACGGCGGTACGCTCTTCCTTGACGAAATCGGCAACCTCTCATTGGCGATGCAGCAGAAGTTGCTCACCGTCATCGAAAAGCGCCAGACCTCGCGCGTAGGTTCTACCAAACTGCGCAACATCGATGTGCGCATACTTGCCGCAACGAATGCCGACCTTCAGGCGCGAGTGGCAGAAGGCACGTTTCGCCAGGACCTGCTCTATCGCCTCAATACGATAGAACTCAAACTGCCGCCCTTGCGCGAAAGAGGGAAGGACATATTGCTACTCGCTAATCATTTCAGAAATATAGCTGAGGCTAAATACCAGTGTGAGATGAAAGCCCTGACGGCTGCTGAGCAAACAAAAATGCTTACATATGCCTGGCCGGGAAACGTGCGCGAATTGCAGCACGCCATGGAGCGTTGCGTGGTGATGCAGACGGAGTTTGAGTGTCCCGAAGAAACAGTCGTTGCTGAGACCGTGGGCGAAATGCCAACGCTCAATCTTGAAGAACTGGAGCACCAAGCAGTGATGAAGGCGTTGGATATGGCAAATGGCAATCTGTCGCAAGCCGCCGTGATGCTTGGCATTACGCGCTATGCCCTC
>JAFOWI010000119.1 GCA_017425985.1 Bacteroidaceae bacterium
GTAGTCAATAACTACCTTGAATTAGTAAAATTCATAACAAAAACTAAACATTAAGTAGCAATAATGCTTTTTTCTTTGATAAATTTTTTATTCGAGGAAAAATATGTACATTTGCATAATCTTGATTGACAAATCAAGTGACTATGAAATAATTGATTTGCAATAATAAATAATATAAATTTCACTTTGTTTATGGACAACAAGGAATTAATCCTGCACTGTGAGCAGGTGGCTCAAGTATGGGCAACATCACCGCGTTTTGATGCGGAAACTCGTCAGGCCGTTCAGGCTATGTTGGACAATGAGGACAAGACACCCCTCATCGATGCTTTCTATCAGAATTTGGAATTCGGTACTGGTGGTTTGCGCGGCATTATGGGCGTAGGCACTAACCGTATGAACAAGTACATCGTGGGTATGGCTACTCAGGGTTTTGCCAACTATATTAACAAAGCATTCCCCGAAGGCGGACAGAGCGTAGTTGTAGGTCATGACTGCCGCAACAACGGACGTATGTTTGCTGAAAGTGTTGCTGCAATCTTCAGCGCTAACGGCATCAAGGCATACTTGTTTGAAAGTCTCCGCCCCACTCCCGAAATCAGTTTTGCAATTCGCCAATTGGGTGCCGTAGCGGGTGTAAACGTAACGGCTTCTCACAACCCCAAGGAATACAACGGTTATAAGGCATATTGGGCAGACGGTGCTCAGGTGTTGGCGCCCCATGACAAGGGTATCATCGATGAAGTGAATAAGGTAACCATTGAGGATGTGAAGTTTGAACCTAACTGGGATTTGATTCAGATTATCGGTGGCGAAATGGACTTTGACTACATGTCTGCCGTTAAGGAAGCGATGATTGACCAAGACGTAATCTTGCGCCAAAAGGACTTGAACATCGTTTATAGCGCTATGCATGGAACAGGTCGCGTTATCGTACCTCTCTGCTTGCGTTCATGGGGATTCCAGAACATCAACGTTGTACCCGAACAGATGATTGTGGACGGTGATTTCCCCACAGTTATCAGTCCCAACCCCGAAAATGCAGAGGCTATGACGCTCGGCATGAACCTTGGTACGAAGTTGAATGCCGACCTCGTTGTTGCTACCGACCCCGACGCCGACCGCTTGGCTATCGTGTGCCGCAATCCTCAGGGCGAATGGCAGATTATCAACGGCAACCAGACTGCAATGATGTTCGTGTACTACATCATCAAGAACAAGATTGCTCTCGGTCAGTTGAGACCATCAGACTTCCTCGTGAAGACCATCGTAACTACCGAAGCGATTGCAGAAATGGCGAAGAAAAACAACGTGGAACTCCGCGACTGCTACACAGGTTTCAAGTGGATTGCACGCGAAATTGCGCTTTCTGAAGGTAAGCAGAAGTACATTGGTGGTGGTGAAGAAAGTTTCGGTTTCTTGCCCTACGATAAGGTGCGCGACAAGGATGCTCCCGCAAGTATCTGCTTGATTTGCGAAATCGCAGCTTGGGCTAAGGACCAAGGCAAGACGCTCTATGACTTATTGATGGACATCTACAAGGAATACGGTTTCAGTTTCGAACACACCATTAACGTTACCAAGCCTGGTAAGTCGGGTGCTGACGAAATCAAGCAGATGATGGCAGACTTCCGTGGTGATAAGGCGCCTAAGACGATTGCTGGAAGTCCCGTTGTTTTGACGAAGGATTATCAGAGTCTCGTGGCTAAGGACAACCTCGGCAATGAAACGAAACTTGACTTCCCCGCTACAAGCAACGTGCTTCAGTTCTTCTGCGAAGACGGCACAAAGATTAGCGTACGTCCCTCAGGTACTGAACCCAAGATTAAGTTCTACTGCGAAATCAAGGATACCATGACCTGTGCATGCGAATATCCCGATTTGGTAGAAAAGGCTTTGGGCAAGGTGGAAGAAATCAAGAAGGACTTGGGACTCTAATAACACCCTCCCCTTGAATAATAAAAAATGAGAAAGGAGAAATGAGAAAGATGCTGACGCTGTAGTATCAGTTTACTTATCTCCTTTCTCCTTTCTATTTTTAGTTCATAAGTTAACGGATACGTATATATTAAAGGAGTTAGAGATTAATTATAAAGGATTTACCCGCATGGTCTCTCTCATTTCTCCTTTCTCCTTTTTAATTTCTCCTTTCTCTCCATGCACTACTTCGCACTCTGCCAGGGCGACCTACTCTTGACGGACAATCACGCCATTCCCCACGACCTCTCCGACGTCATTACGCTCCAACCCTGGCATAAGCAAATCGAATTCACCTCTGCTTCTGGAACTGAATGCATTGCCGTTAAATTGGAGAGTCCTGTATGTAAGGACGGGTATAAGATGATGGGACTTCGCGAAACGTTCGATGTACTCGATGCTGAAGATTACGCTCTTGCAGGAAAAGCGCGCGAACTCCTTTATTGGAACGACAATACCCAATATTGCGGTGTGTGTGGCAGTCCCATGAAATTTCACACCGAAATTTCGAAGCGCTGTACGAATTGCGGCAAAGAAGTGTGGCCTTCATTGGCTACGGCAATTATCGTTGCCATTACGCGAGGCGAGGAAATTCTACTCGTGCAGAGCAAGAATTTTAGAGGTGACTACATGGGACTCGTTGCTGGATTCGTAGAAACAGGCGAAACCCTTGAGGAGGCCGTCAAGCGCGAAACGCTTGAAGAAACAGGCATTACCATCCGAAACATTCGCTACGCTGGAAGTCAAGCATGGCCCTACCCTTCAGGACTGATGATTGGTTACACCGCCGAATACGAAAGCGGCGACCTCCACATTCAGCGCTCCGAACTCAACAAAGGCGGTTGGTACAACCTGCGTAATCTGCCCGCAATACCTGGAAAGGTGAGCCTTGCACGCCAACTCATTGACCAGGTTAGAAACTCCACCATCGGCGAACTCCCCCAATAAAACATTGAGACGTTAGCGGCCATAAAGGACCTTAAAGACATTAGAGACCTTAGAGACTTTAAAGCCCCCCCTAACCCTGAATAAAATTCTAAAAACATCACCCTCTAATCCCCTCATGTTTACACTACTCAAATTTATCTGCCAATCCCCTCAACTCCGACCCACAAAAGAGGACTACGCCACATTGCGCAGCTTTATCAGCAGGTGCATCGAGGAAGGTGCGCCCTTACACAATGCCTTTCAACAAAACCGTATTGAAATGGCACTCCATGCCGTTAGGTTAGCACACGAAGCCATCGGATTAAAGGGACTTGAACTCAAAGCCTACTTGCTGCATTGCATCATTGACACGAACAGTCAGCGCGAGGCTGCAAAATCTATTTTTGGCAACGAAATTGCCGACATGCTCGACCGCTTCAGCAGTATCGCAACCTTATTGCTGCGTAGCGACATGTTTAAGGAAGAAAACTTCCGCAACCTCTTTGTTCACCAAGCGGGCGACATGCGCATCGTGCTGATTCTCATTGCTGAGAGCGTCGTGCTGATGCGCCATGCCAAGGATGCCGAAAACATCGATGCGCAGTTGGCACTCTCTCGCGAAGCCGCCTATCTCTACGCGCCTCTTGCTCACAAGTTGGGGCTCTACCAATTGAAGCGCGAACTCGAGGACCTTTCCCTGAAATATATGGAGCGCGAGGCCTACTATCACATCAAGGACTGCCTGAACGCCACAAAGGAAAGTCGAGATGCCTACATCGAAGAATTTATCAACCCCATTCGCCAACTCCTTGACGAAGAGGGATTGCACTATCATATCAAGGGGCGCACAAAGTCCATCCACTCCATCTGGCAAAAGATGAAGAAGCAAGGGTGTGGTTTCCACGGTGTCTACGATCTCTTTGCCATCCGCATCATTCTCGACGCACCCTTTGAGAAGGAAAAGGAGCAATGCTGGAAGGTATTCTCCCTCGTCACGGCTAAATACGAAAGCAGTCTGAAGCGCTTGCGCGACTGGTTAACCGTGCCCAAGAGCAATGGTTATGAAAGTCTGCACATCACCGTCAGAGGCCCGCAAGACAAATGGGTGGAAGTGCAAATTCGCACCGAGCGCATGGACGAAATTGCTGAACACGGATTGGCTGCCCATTGGCGCTATAAGGGGGTTAAGGCTTCGGGCAACGGCATGGAATCATGGTTGGCCAACATCCGTACGGCGCTCGAAACGGGCAACGACCAACTCCTTACGGACAACCTTGCCGTGAGTGGCAAGCAGGACGTTTACGTGTTCTCCCCCAAGGGCGACCTCTACAAATTAGGCGCTGGCGCCACCCTCATCGACTTTGCTTATCACATTCACTCACGCGTTGGCGACCACTGTGTTGGCGGACGTATTGACGGCAAAGCGGTGCCCATTCGCCATCCGCTCGAAAGTGGTACTACCGTTGAAGTGCTCACACAAAACGCGCAAACGCCCAAGTTGGAATGGCTCACCTTTGCCGCAACTGCCCATGCGCGCTCTAAAATCAAAGCAAGCGTGCGCGACCTGCAAGCAAAAGAGGCGGTCATGGCGCGCGAACTCCTGGAGCGCAAACTGAAGAATAAGAAACTCGACTGGGACGAAACCGTCATCAACATTCTCATCAAGAAATTAGGATTCAAGGAGGCGAGCGACTTCTATAAATCCTTGACCGACGGACGTCGAGACGTCAACGAAGTGCTGGAGCGCTACGTAGAAATTGCAAAGCGTGAAGCAGGACAGTTAGAACGCACTACCCCCCTGCGCAGAGCCGAAGAATTCAGTCTTCAACAAGACGCTGACAACAAGCGCTCGGATACCGACACCGACGTGCTCGTCATCGACCAAAACCTGAAGGGCATCGACTTCCAAATGGCGCGTTGCTGCTCACCCGTATATGGCGACGACGTGTTCGGATTTGTAAACTCAGGTGGAGGCATCAAGATTCACCGCACGAATTGCCCCAATGCCGAAGCGCTGAAAGAGCGATTCCCCTACCGCATCGTTCGCGCCCAATGGGCAGGAAAGGGAGGCGGAACGTATCCCATCACGCTCCATGTGGTTGGACATGACGACCTCGGAATTGTCAACAACATCACTAGCATCATCTCGAAGGAACAGCAAATCATGTTGCGCTCCATCAGCATTGACTCTACGGACGACGGCCTCTTCTCAGGCATCCTCACCGTTATGGTGAAAGACACCGCCGTGCTCAATCAGCTCATCAAAAAGTTGCGCACCGTTAAAGGAGTCAAGGCCGTTAGCCGAAGCTAAAGATTCATTTCTGAAGCACAAGCAACGCAATAGCCCGTACAGCGCACAGCGCTCCTCTCTCCCCATGCTCCACGACCGGCAAATAGCTCGCATACCCATCGACGATGCGAAGCAAGACAACCCCTAATGTCCCTGCTGGTCGCGGAGTATTTTTTGATTTTTTAAAACTATAACTCTTCTTTAATGTTCAGATTGGCTACTCTCTACTTATATTATTTTGAGGGACGCACAGGGAAATTCGTTACCCCATTGATTTCCTTCGCCTCAAAACTAATGCCTTGTTAGTCAAAACTATCAGCGCATTAGTCATCGCTATCTCCCCGTCCGCAATGCCTTGATACTTTCTGCCATATTAGCGTGATGAGAGTCAAGGTTCTTAAACACTGAAAATTAAATGTAATACTAAACTATTTTTCAACAAATTACAATAACTTGTTTAAGCATAAAATAATATAAAAAAAGTTTGTGTATGTCAAATTAAACAACTAACTTTGAACGTAGATAGCGGCACAGAAAGCCTTCACGTCAAAGCATATTCTCACTCTTGATTACAAGAAAGCAAAACTTCCCCACCCTCAGACTTGCGTCTCCCTAACAAGCAGGAATCCACACTAATTAACCCCTTGCTCCAGCTTATAGCCTTTCCAAAAGCAAAAAATGTAGAACGAAATAAATGCACGCAAATTGAAAATATTTCTCCAACTTTTCAAGTTTCTCATAAAAAAGTGCGATATTTGCAGTTACTATGGACCCTCTACAATTTTGGATAGAATTTAGTTCGACACTGCAATTGGTATTCAAAGGACTGATTGTAGGCATTGTTATATCTGCTCCTATGGGCCCCGTCGGCATCCTCTGCATTCAGCGCACCATGCAGAAGGGCAGAAGTTACGGACTCGTCACAGGAGCCGGCGCTGCCTTGAGCGACTTTATCTACGCACTCATCACGGGCTTCGGCATGTCATTCGTAATCGACTTTATCGAGCAAGGACAAACCCTCTTTTGGTTGAAACTCATCGGTAGTGTGATGTTGCTCATATTCGGATTGCACACCTATCGCCAAGATCCTCGCAAGTGTCTTCGCCCCCACATGAAGCGCCGCGGTACGCTGTTCTACAACTTTATTTCGGGTTTCGGGCTTACATTTAGCAATCCGCTCATAATTTTTCTCTTCATCGCCCTCTTCAACATGTTTACGTTCGTAATCCCCGCCAACTTTGTGGGGCAAGCCATCGGTTTCCTGTCGATTATCGTAGGCGCAATGTTGTGGTGGTTGGCTCTGACCTACCTCATCACGAAGATGAAGAATAGCTTTGGCGTGCGCGGCATACTCCACCTGAACCGCAGCATTGGCACCATTGTTGTCATCGTCAGCGTAGTCTATGCAACCATGACGCTCATGAACCTTTCGCTCTATTAAACCTGCGTTGTATCAGTAAAAAATAAGAGGTCGACGCGGCACTTTTGACACCAACACTCCACACGCCCCCAACTCTTGCAAGCAAAAGGAAGATAAGAGCAACAAAACCGCCCCTCACAAACCGCAGAGAAGTATAAAAAAGCAATACAAACCAATATCAAAAAATTCGCATTATGGAAAAGATTTTCGGTCTTATTGACGCCCCCTTCACCCCCTTCACCGCCACTGGCGAAGTTAATCTCGAACCCATACCCGCTTATGCTGCTCTTTTAGCACGCAATGACATGAAGGGTGTGTTTATCAATGGTTCATCAGGCGAAGGCTATATGCTCACCGAAGAAGAGCGCATGCAGCTCGCCGAAGCATGGGTCAAGGCTGTGCCCGAAGGCTTCAAGGTCATCGTCCATGTAGGTAGCACCTGCGTAATGAGCAGTAAGCGTCTCGCAGCACACGCACAGAAAATCGGCGCATGGGGCATCGGAGCTATGGCAACCCCCTTCCCCAAGATTGGACGCATCGAAGAACTGGTGAAATACTGCGAAGAAATCGCCTCTGGCGCACCCAACCTCCCCTTCTACTACTACCACATCCCAGCCTTCAACGGTGCATTCCTCTCTATGCTCGACTTCCTCAAAGCTGTTGACGGACGCATCCCCAACTTTGCCGGTATCAAGTACACCTTCGAAAGCCTCTATGAATACAACCGCTGTCGTCGCTATGCAAACGGCAAGTTCGACATGCTCCACGGACAGGACGAAACCATCCTTCCTTGCCTCGCAATGGGCGGTGCACAGGGCGGCATTGGCGGCACAACAAACTACAACGGCAAGTGCCTCTCGGAAATCATCACAGCATGGCAGGCTGGCGACTTTGAACGCGCACGCGAATTGCAGGAGTTTTCACAGGACGTTATCGACGTCATCTGCCACTATCGCGGCAACATCGTAGGTGGCAAGCGCATCATGAAACTCATCGGACTTGACCTCGGTCCCAACCGCGTACCCTTCCAAAACATGACCGACGAGGAAGAAGAAGCCATGAAGAAGGAACTCGAAGCCATCAACTTCTTTGAACGCTGCAACAAGTAAGAGAGAAAAAACGAAAACGCAAAGAAAACCGATGAGTATGTTCATAAGAAAAATCTCATTGTTCGTTAGTCTGACCATCTGCTTTGCTCTACACCTTTCTGGGCAAAACGACAACAAGTTCAACGAAGTTGTATTCAATACTTTACCACAGCTTTGTGTAAGTAATGGTCAAGGAGTTTCTGCTCCATTTGCAGGAACCATTGATGGCACGGTAGTCGTAGCCGGTGGATGCAATTTCCCCGACACGCCCGCAGCCGAAGGCGGCACGAAGCAATACTACGGAAATATATATCGCCTCTCAGCCAACGGATGGACGCAGGATTCACTCCAAATCCGCCCCACAGCCTATGGCATCAGCGTACAAGTGCCCGACGGAATCGTTTGCATTGGTGGACTCACAGCCGACAGCCTTACACCAGCCGTTTCAACCGTACAGTTGCTATCCCTCAAAGGCGGTCAGCTCGTATCTACCGAATTGCCCGCGCTCCCTGAGCCAATTCATAGTGCAGCAGGAGGGTTCGATGGTACGCACATCTACGTAGCCGGAGGCGAAAACAACGTAGCCTACCGCATGGCCTATCCCGCCGCTACTGCGTGGGAAACCTTGCCCAAATTACCGGGACGCGCACGCGTACAGCCGGCAGGCGTAGTTCAGAGTGCAGCCATCGGCAAGAACTTCTACGTGTTCGGAGGATTTACTCCACGCACTGAAAGCGACACAGCATTCGTTCATTCTGACGGATTATACTTTGACACTAAGAAACGCGAGTGGATTAATACAAGTCAAGCAGTTATCGATAACGAAAGTCGTGCAATCATCGGTGCTACAGCCATGCCTTCGGGCGTAGCACACGTAGTAATATTGGGAGGAGTAAACAAGCAAGTATTCCTCAACGCCCTCAATCGCCCAGAAGCGGACTACCTCACACACCCCGCTGAGTGGTATCAATTCAACGACGAACTGCTCATCTATCAAACTATCACCGATGCATGGGTGACAGAGGCGCAAAGCCCCACTCTTGCTCGCGCAGGAGCAGCCGTAGTGGCTAAAGACGGCGGTTGGGTTATCATCAACGGCGAAAGCAAGCCGGGCATTCGCTCAGCCGAAGTCACAGAGGTAAAGGTCAATTCGCGCGTAGCATTCGGATGGCTCAATTGGTTAGTGCTCGGCATCTACCTCGTCGGCATGCTTGGATTAGGCTATTTCTTCATGCTTCGCGAAAGTTCTTCGGAAGACTTCTTCAAAGGAGGCGGACGCATACCTTGGTGGGCTGCAGGTATCTCCATCTATGCCACAATGCTCAGCGCCATCACTTATATGGCAATACCCGCAAAGGCATACGCAACGGATTGGACCTATTACCCCATGCTCATCACGATTCTCATCGTATCGTTCCCCGTGGTGAAGTACTATCTCCCCTACTTCCGCAAGCTCAACCTCACGAGCGCTTACGAATACCTCGAAGTACGCTTCAACGCCGTTACCCGCATCACAGCCAGCGCACTGTTCATCACTTTCATGGTGGCTCGCACAGCGTTAGTGCTCTATCTCCCCTCCTTAGCATTGACAGCCGTAACAGGTATTGACATCTATCTTTGCATCATCCTGATGGGCGTAATCACCATCATTTACTGCACCATGGGCGGAGTTGAGGCAGTAGTATGGGGCGACGTCGTGCAGGGCATCATACTTGTAGGCGGAGCGATTCTCGCAGCAGTTTATCTTATTGTCAATACAGAGGGCGGATTTACAGGCTTTATGGACATCGCCATCGACAACGAGAAATTCCGTTTGTTCGACTACACCTTCGACTTCACCAGCGCTACGATTTGGGTAATTATCCTTGGCGGTTTGGCCAATAACCTCATCTCCTACACCTCCGACCAAACTGTGATTCAGCGCTACATGACCACAAAGGACGAAAAGGGAGCTGGACGTGGCATCATGCTCAACGGCGTCATGTCGGTCTTCATCAGCGTATCGTTCTACCTCATCGGAACAGGGCTTTACACATTCTTCAAGACCCACCCCGCTGAACTGGACTACACTATGGCTAAATCCGATGCCATCTTCCCCTTCTTCATGACCAGCCAAATGCCCGCTGGCCTTGCTGGTCTCTTGATAGCAGCCATCTTCGCAGCGACAATGTCAACCATTTCGTCAAACATCAACTCTATCTCAACGGCATTCAGTGTTGACTTCTACAAGCGCTTCGTTCCTACCGCATCCGACCATAGCATGCTGAAAGTAGCACGTTGGGCATGTATGATTTCTGGACTCATCGGAGTTGCTATCGCCCTGCTCATGGCTACGTGGGAAATTCTCTCGTTGCTAGACTATTTCAACACGATTTTGGGACTTCTCTCAAGCGGATTAGGAGGTTTGTTCTTCATCGGAATCTTCTGCAAGCGCGTTGGCGGAATCGCTGCAATGACAGGCTTTATCGTTGGCGAAGCTGTAGTATTCTGGATGAACGCATTCACTCCAACAAGCTTCTTGCTCTACGGATTTATCGGTATGGCAGTCTGCATCATCGTAGCATTAGCCCTTTCGTTCATTCCCGGATTGCAAGCTAAGAAGCAATCATAATTTACATCAATAAAAACAAAACGATTCACTTCGAGCTGATAGAAAATTCTTTAAGCAAAGCTACTTATCGCATTTATAATTCTCGCTTTTCTCTGAATTTTCCTATCAGCTCGATTTGTTTAAAACCAATAAAATCATATCAAATCATGGACTTTAAGAAATTAGCAGAGCAATACAAATCCGAATTGCTCGACAAAGTAATCCCCTTCTGGCTCGAAAAATCTCAGGACAAGGAATTCGGCGGATTCTTCACCTGCCTCGAACGAGATGGTTCGGTATTCGACACAGATAAATTCATCTGGCTTCAAGGACGCGAAGTGTGGATGTTTGCGACGCTCTATAATAAGGTAGAAAAGAAGCAAGAATGGCTCGATGCAGCCATCCAGGGCGCTGAATTCTTGAAAAAATACGGTCATGATGGTAACCTCAACTGGTACTTCGCACTCGACCGCGAAGGCCATCCCCTTGTTGAGCCCTACAACATCTTCTCCTACACCTTTGCCGTAATCGCTTTCGGACAACTCGCCATTGCTACCGGCAACGAAGAATATGCCGACATCGCTAAGCGCACATTCGAAATCGTGCTCTCAAAAGTGGATAATCCCAAGGGCAAGTGGTCGAAAGCATCGCCCGGCGCGCGTGCACTCAAGAGTTTTGCTCTGCCCATGATTCTTTGCAACGTAGCGCTCGAAATAGAACCATTGCTTGAAAAAGATTTCCTCGAAGAAAAAATCAAGGAATGCGTTCACGAGGTAATGGACGTATTCTACCGTCCTGAACTCGGACTCATCGTTGAGCATCTGGGCGTTAACAATGAACTTGTCGACTGTATGGACGGACGCTTGCTCAATCCCGGCCACGCAATCGAAGCCATGTGGTTCATCATGGACCTCGGCAAGCGCCTTGGCGACCAAGCTCTTATTGATAAAGCTGTTGACATAGCGCTCAAAGAAGTGGAATATGGTTGGGACAAGCAGTACGACGGAATTTTCTACTTCATGGACCGCTTAGGCCACCCACTCCAACAGCTCGAATGGGACCAAAAGCTCTGGTGGGTACACATCGAAACGCTCATCACGATGATTAAGGGGTATCAGCTCACTGGCAATCAGAAATGTCTTGAATGGTTTGAAAAGGTTCACAATTACACATGGGAACACTTTGCTGACAAGGAATACCCCGAATGGTTTGGTTATCTCAACCGCCAAGGCGAAGTACTCCTGACGCTCAAGGGCGGCAAGTGGAAGGGCTGTTTCCACGTTCCCCGCGGCCTTTTCCAGTGCTGGACAATCTTAGACGAAATCGCAAAGCGATAAATGAGCAACAAAAGCAGGTTATGAAGTTTCAAAACGACAAAACCGACAGCATTAAGATTTTTCGCAAGAAACATCATAATCTGCTTCTACCATTAACCCATATACTTACTGAAAAACATGATTCTTTCACACATTTCAGACAGCAGTCGATACGAATCGCTTCATCCACTTTTCAAACAAGTTTTTGACTACATCAAAGCCAATGACCTCACACAAGTTCCCGCTGAGCGCATCGTTTTGAATGGCGACAATCTCTTTATCAACGTAGCCGACGCAAAACTCATTCCTGCCGAAACGCAAAAGCTCGAAGTACACCAAAAGTATATCGACATACACTTTCCCCTCAGTGGCAAGGAAATCGTAGGTTGGAAACATCTGTCAAACCTTGGCACAAGCGAAGCACCATTTGACACTGACAACGATTTCGCACTCTATGCCGAAGATCCGACGACTTACTTCACCGTCATGCCGGGAGAGTTCTATATCGTTTATCCCGAAGATGCCCACGCCCCAATTATCGGCGAAGGCACATTGCGCAAGCTCATCGTAAAAGTAAAGCTCGACTAAGGCTCCTTCAATTTGTTATTTACATTGTGCAGACGGTTGTTTGAACTTCTGCTTCGAATAATCGTCTGCACAATTCTTATTTCGAATATTCGCCAATATTCTTTTTTTGCATTTCCAAATTTGTTCTCCTCTATTTGCTTTCAACAAAATGCGTTTCAACCTTCTCCTCCTTCTTCTTCTCTTTCTGACAGCATGCACCAAGCAAAAGTCTGCACTCGAAACATACGTTGAGCAGACCAACAAACAGTGTCCGATGCCTATTTCCCCATATTCGAAGTCGCAATTTATGGGTATTACGCTCACGGATACGTCGGCACTTTTCAGCTATTCGCTCCACGACGACGAAGTGGACTGGACAACGCCTGTCGAACAGCAATCCCAAACCCTTCGCCACGACATTGCAAACATGCTTCAGAGCGACGAACCCGAAATGCAGGAATTGTTGGCATTGCTCAGAGCATCCTCTATCGCTGCTCAATTTTCATACGAAAGCATCACTGACCCGGAACGAAAAATCCTGATTACTTTCACCCCTGAGCAACTAACGCACCTCGACCAAGTTTACAACCCTTCTGAAGAGGATGAAAACAACTTTCTGACATCGTTCGTAGATTCATTGCGCCATCAAACCCCAATCCTGCTCTCCGAAGGCACGACGCTTCAAGACATTGAACTCCAAACCGCTTCGGCACCCCAACTTAACCTCTGCATTCAGCTTCAGGAAGAACCCTTTATGGCACTACGCGTCAGCGCCAACCGAGAACTCAGCGCCCAACTTCCGGAGCTATTGGACGCACTGAAGAAAACATCGCTTCACCCCCTGATTGAATATTGCAACAGCAACGAAGTAAGGATACGCACCGTTTACAAAGGAATAACCAGCCAGGATTCTGTTGAAATAACATTCTAACCAACCGCCATCGCTAACTAGTAGGCCCTTCAGCATTCAACAAAATCAGAACAAAAATCTATTTCATTATGAAAACGAACCATTTTTTAATTACGCTGACAGCAATCATTTGTTGTGCATCGTGTAGCAATATCGACTTAACCGAAGAACAGGTAAAGAACGAAAACAAAACTACGCAGATGAAAATTCTGACGCGAAATAGCGAAAACGCAGAACAGAATTTCCCCCTGCATATCTTTGCATTCGACGCTAAAAACCACGAATTAAAGGAGCAAACAACGGTTCGTTCAGCAACAGACAATTCCGAATTGCCCTTATCGGCAGGCAATTACCACATCGTAGCACTGTCGGGCATCAGCCTCGCCGACAATTTTGTTGTGAAAAACGTAAACAGCAGCATCCCCATGCCCGAATCGAACACCTCTGCAACGCCCGTCAGAATGGGGAGTGCAGATGTGGCCGTCAATCAGGACGCAACGATTACGCTCATGCTATGGAACAAGGTCGCTGCAATCGACCTGACGCTCTACGACATTCCATCCGACGCTACAGATGTGAGCACCAGCCTTTCGCTTTTGAACAACGAAATTCAGCTCAACGGCACGTCAAGCGGACAATCGGCAGCAACAGTGCAACTTTCGCATCAGGGAAACAACGTATGGAAGGCAGAACGCTTCTACACGCTCCCGACAAACAACAACATGTTCAACATGAGCATCAGCATCACTACCGCGAACAGCACGAAGACCTATAGTTTCAGCATCGCTACCCAACTTGAGGAAAACACACCTTATATTATTAATGGAAGCTACGAAAAAGGCTTTATTCTGAACAGCGAGGTTGAAGTAGGTGCTTGGAACGAAGCCAAGACCATCGACTTCAAATTTGGCAACGAAACGAGCGAAGAAGTCGTCCCGCCCGCTGAAGACGATGATGAACCCGGCGAAAACGAAACGAATACCGAAACGTTCTACGTCGATACGTTTCCGGTAGAAGGAGATTTCTGGAACAACCACTTCGTAGCAATCATTGAAAAACAAGCGGCTGAAGAAACAGCCATCGTAACCCTCCTGAGCAAACAAGAGTGGACAGAAGTGCCCAGCGCACTCCATGCCGAAACGCCCAATATCGCACAGGGAACGGCAGAAACCTATACCGAAGGACAGCTTGAAAACTGGCGCATACCTACGAAAGAAGAAGCCCACCTAATGTGCGACATCATAGGAAAAGACTTCCTTGAAATTACCAATGCGACCTTAGAACACAACAAGCTCCCCACCCTATCGACGGGCAAAATTGGCAGCACCGGAATACGATACCTACATTTTATTGCTATAACCTGCAACAACTCGGGCTAGCTTTACTAGCACATCTTAAGAGTAGATTTCATAAATACTTTTTTCTGTTTCCACCAACCACAGACTCTCTATAA
>JAFOWI010000120.1 GCA_017425985.1 Bacteroidaceae bacterium
TACCGCCGTCCGATTTCCAATCGAAACGTCACCAAAAGCCCGATGGCATCGGCATTTTAGCACAATTTCCCTCACACACGCGCACCCCTATGCGCGCACAAACACCAAACCATTGTACAGTTGACTATGATTTCTACTTCAACTCTATATGTTCTCATTGCTTGCGAAGAGAGCCAAGCGGAATGCTTGGCTTTTCGGCATTTGGGGCACGTTGCATACTCATGTGACTTGCAACCTGCCCGATATGAGCCAGCATACCACATTCAAGGTGATTGCACTCCCTTGCTGGCTGGTTCCACTGATTTTGTGACCCAAGATGGCAAAAAGCATCATGTGCCAAAATGGGACTTGATTATTGCTCATCCCCCATGCACTTATTTGTGCAAGGTGTCCTCGATTCACATGATCATCCATGGAGTGTTGCAGGAGGATAGATTTACCCTAATGAAGAAGGCTCGCGAGTTCTTTTTCTTGTGCTTACAAGCCAACTGCCATTATGTGGCCGTGGAGAATCCACTACCCATGGCTCGTGCGCAGCTGCCTAAGCCTTCATGTTTCATAGAGCCATCGTGGTTCGGTGTTAAGTACACTAAAAAGACACTATATTGGCTAAAAAATCTACCGCCCATCATGCCGACCATAGAACACCCCAAGCCTAAATCTTTCGTCCATAGTTCGCGAGGAAAATACCGCTCACGGACATTTCCCCAGGTAGCAGATGCGTTAGCCCAGCAATGGTCATCATTCATTCTTCAAGAACTTAACAATAAACAACTATGAACATTTTGATAACTTTACCAAAGCATCTTATTGATGCTATCTTAAAAGGCGATAAACTCTATGAAATGAGAAAGTCATATCCAAAGAATCTTATCATAGGCCAAGATGGATTCTTTGCCGTTGAAAAAGGCACATCTAATGTACGATGTTGGTGCAGGGTTGATGATATTAGAGAAACATTCATCGACCATTATAGTGCATCATGGTATGTATCTCGCTTGTGTGTGAATGAAGAATATATAGAAAGATACGCAGCTACTCAGAAGGTCTATTTGTGGAAGATTGGAAAAGTAATGGAACTATCAGACCTTGATAGAGGGAGCCTATTCGTTGACAAAAACCCTCAGTCGTATGCTTACTGCCCGCTATCTTATGGAGAATCTTACTAATTGGACCCCACACCCCGCCCCACAAAATGACCGCCAAGATTTTTAATCGGCTCCGCGCATCGGAGGGGGCAGGCGGGCAGGTCTGGAGGGTATTTTTGAAACCCTCCAGCCCTGCCCACCTACCCCCTCTCTCACTATTTATCGGCAGGTGCAATCGGTAGAGTCAGTCACTCGCTGGCGCTCGTTCCTTCGTGGGGCTACCGCCCCACACCCCGACAAATAGGCAGAGAATCAGCCATCGTGCGGAGTTCGCTAACGCTCCTGCCCGCACTAGGCTTCGTGGGGCTACCGCCCCACACCCCGCCACATGAGGCAGGGTCACTCCGCGCCGCTGTTCAGTTCCGCGCAGGCAGTTCTCCACTTCGGAGCCTGCTGTGATACACTCTCGATGGTCGTGTATCACATCAGACCCCTTCGTTTCGCCCTGCTCACCACTTCACTACGTGGCCGCGCTCCACTTCAATAGGTGTTTGGCCGTCACTTCGTGACTGCCAAGATTATTCGTCTGCTGGCGCTTAGTTGATGGGGAAACACATTTTCCCCACCCCTATTTGTTTTGCGCCCTTCGTGTCGATTTCACGGAAATCGAAAGAGGTCATTCGGTTCCGGGGTGTCCGTCTGAAATTGAACGTGGCTTCCTAGTTTGTCTGCGGCAGGGGGCTACGGAAGCCCACCCCGCACGATTGCGCGGGGTGACCTTCCTACGCGTTCCATTTCCCTCCATCATGCTCCATCCTAGCACCCCAGATGAGGCAGAAACCATCGTCTTTCGGTCGTGCCGCGCTTGCCAGCGCTCGAAGAAGGTCGTTCGGTAGAGTCTACTAGCGCGCTGCCGCTTACACATATGTTTAGCGGCTCCCATCCTGCCCCTTCGGGGCATGGCGCGCGGGCTACGGGTGCTGGCTCTCTCTGTCCGCATACGCGTCCAGCCGCCAGCCCCCTGCGTCCACTTTCGTGTCCGCTCGTCCCCTCCTTTCGTCGGGTCCGAGCCCGCGCGCCGGCTACGCCCTCCAGTTTGGGCCGCTACCCCGGCCGCCCGCGCTTACCATCGGGCGCGCGTTCGGTCGTGTCCGCGTCCCAGCGCCCCTCCTTCGTCGGGGCGCACGCGCGCGACAAGTGGCGCGCTGGATTACTCTAGACGCACATCAAAAATAATTGCAAAAATGGGAGCGTGTGAACCCTCTTGTTCATTCTCCCATTTTCACAATTATTTTTAACATGCTACTGATAACAACAACCCCCTTTTAGTCTCTTGCGCTACCGCGCAAAGGTGCGCTTCGCGCCCCTCATACCCACCCACCCACCCTAAATATTTATAAACGCTGTTAAATAGTGTTATTACATTTTCCCCTATATTGTGTTAAAATGTAAAAACGTTTCATCCAAATCCGACCCAACACCGTAGTTTGTCCGACGCAACTCCGACGCTTGTCCGACTGAAAAATAATTTGTACCTTTGCCGACGTTGAAGTATGTGCGGCAACTAGTCGGCTCTTCGACACCGCATGAAGGCCGGATGTCTTCTAACTAAATTTTTCCTTACAACTCACTATGGGTAAAGTTACATCTTTAAATGGTAAAGTCACCGGAAAGATTGGTGGTGTCGTATACTCCACTAATGCAGGTGCCATCATTGCTCGCGAGTACAATCCCAACGTGGCCAACCCCAACACGGCCAAGCAGGTAGACCAGCGCGCAAAGATGAAGTTAATGAGTCAGATTGCTGCCGCGCTGGCTCCGGTCATCGTCATTCCCAAGGAGGGTTTGAAATCTAGTCGAAACCTCTTCATTAAGAAGAATTTCGACCAAGCATCAGCCCACGAGGGTGTGGCCCAGATAACATACGAGAATGTACAGCTGACCAATGGTAACGCTGGCATTCCCGCTATCTATGCTACCCGCTTCCCCGAATCGGGTGTGCAGATTCAGTTGGCAGAGCGCTGTGACGCTTCCATCACGCGTGTCGTGTACATTATGTACAAAAAGACATCGGAAGCAACCCTGCAGTATGTGCAGAGCGTCATTGCAGAAGCCCCAGGCGATGCTGGCACGTTCCCCGCAACCATGCTGTATGTGGAGGGTGACCTCGTCCTCTTCTGCTATGGTATGAAGGACTTGAACACCAAGGCCACCGCCAAGTACTCTAACTATGGTGTGCGCAATGCTGAAGACATTGCCCAGCTGGCTATGTCACGTACCATCAGTTACAGCGACTATCAGTTCACGCAGACCCGCGGCACTACCATGTTCGCAGGTGAGAACGAAACCACTATCGTTGGTGGCAACCAAGCCCGCGTGTACCTCACAGCGCAGGGTAATGGCCAGGTGGTCGGTGCTGGTGTCTACGACCTCGGCACTCAGGTGAGCGTAACCGCTACCCCTGCCGCTGACAACGCTTTCGTAGGCTGGAAGTTGAATGGTAGCGAGACCATCATTTCCACAAATGCTACCTACACGTTCACGCTGGAAGGCATGACGGACTTGGTGGCCGTGTTCCGCTCTACTCTCGTAGAGTCATTCTCAGTGGCCCTCAGTGCATCACCCGTTGAGGGTGGCACCGTAACAGGTGCCGGTCAGTACGATGCTGGCGCATCGTGCACCGCTGTTGCTACTGCTGCCGAAGGTTTCAACTTCGTCGGTTGGAAGAAGAACGGCCAGCTGGTAAGCAACGCTCCGTCTTACACCTTCGTAGTCAGCGAAGCAACTTCGCTGGTGGCTGAGTTCGCAGAAATCACTTCGGAGGGTGGTTTCAGCAATGTCACCCTCAATGGTCAACCTCTTACCCAAGAGAGAACCGTTTTCAATTCAGTGACCATTGCTGGTAGCGTAGACGATGCAAATGAGACACCTGTCATCGCGATTATTCATTCGGAGTCGGCTCCATCGGGTGTTGTATCCACAACTTCCGAAAGTCGTGCAGAGGTTGCGTCTAACGGACAATTCTCTAAGTATACCTCGTCTATAGCTGGTGGCAAGTACTACCTCGTAGCTGGTACGCTGGATGGTGATAACCTCACTATCAAGAGCGTGTTCCCCATTGATTTCTACTACGACCCAGGCGAGTAATCAATCCTCTAAGTGATGAATGCTGGAACTAAATTCACCCAATATGCTTGTGCAGTGCTGCTTATTCTCAGCAGCATTGCACTTGCTTTCTCGATGGCACTGCGAACAAATGACATCGAGGATGGTGTCTTACTCTACATTGCCCAAGCATTCCTGCTAGCTGGCTCTATTTTTGGTTTAGATTACTACGTCAAGAAACTGACAACTATCTATGGCAACTCCAAGAGGGATTCGGAACAACAATCCACTAAACATACGGATAGGGAACACATGGCTAGGTGAAGTTCCTAACCCAACCGACAGCGAGTTTGAACAATTCGTTTCAGTTCGTTACGGACTTCGGGCGGCTTTCTACATACTGCGAAGATACATTAGGCGATATGGCCGCAATACCCCTGCAAAGATTATCCGTGCTTGGGCTCCTGCTGTCGAGAACAACACCCAGCATTACATTGAAGTAGTGTGCAAGCGTTCCTTGATTGCCCCAGATGAGGTCATAGATTATGCCGACAAAAATACGATGGTTAGATTGGTCAAGGCCATGGCCTTCGTTGAATGTGGTGTACAGTTGGATGATGATGTAATTGGTTGTTCTTACGATATTGCATAGTTATGAAAGGAAAATGGATAAAGTTCTTGGTTGAACTTCTAAGACTCATTGCAGCCGCTATCTCAGGTGGCGCAACGGCATCACTGATGATGTGACTTTCGACTTGATTAGTCTTTAGTATAGGTAATTATGTTTTGGGTGTGGCAGAGTCAAAAGCGTTTGAACTCTGCCACTTTTTTATGATGTTTACGCGTGGGCTGTGGGCGTGCCCACACCCACCGGCATTCGCTTTGATGTTTTGGTACTATCGTTATGGGGACTGCCGTCCCCTATGCCCTTTGCGTCGGCTGGCGCATGGTGGGTGTGCTGCTGACCGACCATGAAGATGGTGGCAAAAGTGAACGTTTCTCGCGAAATATCCGACGTTAGTATTACCCAAATTATTTGGTATTACCGATAATTTTTCGTACCTTTGTAGGTAGAAGGGAGAGGATAGTCCTCGACCAAAATTAAATCCTAAGCGTTATGACAAAAACCCAAGCCCTGCTAAACTTCCAAGCAGTTACCAATTATCTCATGTATCAGTACTCTTGCCCTCTTTATCTTGATATTAAACAAAGGTTCAATTACTTCGAGTTAGAAATGCACTTTGAGCCCGAAGAGTTACCAGTTGATTCGTTAAGAATCGAAATCAACAAAATCCGTAGTTATGATTCAACTATGGAATTCAGCGAGATAGAAGGATATACCGCCAAGTGTCTTAAAATTACATGGAGTTATACCTAATGCTTACCAGGTCGCAGGGGCTTCGCGCCCCTGCACTTCACTTATGTTTCACTTAATCTTCCTTGAATTATGGTTTACTTAATAACATCAATACTCACAAAGCCCAGTGGAAAAGTTTGCTTCAATCCCGTGACCGACACCGAGATTTTCCCCTCTTATATCTCTGCCCTTCGCTGGCTGGTCGGTGAGAGAAAGAGTTGTGTAAGGCTAGGCTATAAGGTGTGGACTTATGTTCCATCATATCGTTGTTCTTTTGGTCGTGAAGACATGATATCACTTCATTACATAACTCCATTTGGGGCCACCTATCAAATTCAAATATCTCGTATCAATACAGATGGATGGCACTAATGATTACAAGGTCGCAGGGGCTTCGCGCCCCTGCCCTTCATATACCTAATTTTTTACTCACTTTTTTATTTTTGACTATGGCAAAACTGAAACAAATTAGCGCCAAAATTGACGCTGTTACACTAGAGAAGATTGATGCCCTTGCAGCAAGATCGTACGGATGGTCGCGAAACATGGTCATCAACCAGATCATGACTGCCGTCATGGATGGTGCCGACTTGGATTCTCTCCGGAGAATGATGCACTATGATAGAGAGTCCAGCGATAAACTCCGGATAGAGTGCCTGGCTGAAATTGAAACTTAATGGTGTACAGTTGAACCTGCTGGAGTCGGTATTACCTACTCCAGCAAAATATATCCTCGATGGATTTTGACTTGGTTTTGACTGATTTTTCGGTGGATTTTGCGTCATTTTGACTTTTGATTTGTTAAGAATGTCAAAAAATGACTGACTTTTGACATAACGAATCAAAAAAATGACTACATTTGCAATGTCGTAGGATAACGGGCTCCGCAGAGGTGCGACCCGCGAACGTAACGGCAACGCTTAGGCAGAAGCGGTGGACGGAGGTATCCTCTTTCCACCGCTTTTTTAGTTATCATAATATCGGCCCTCGAAACGTTCTAATGAACATATTGCCGATTATTTCATAAATGCCGGATGCGTTTATATAAGAGTAGAAACCTATTATTCACCAAAACATATGTATATGACACATTACTATTGTCTAATTATTGCTGGCGAAGTTCTCGACGAGTCATCACTTATCTATAAAGTTGGTGTGGGTTCCAGCAAACAATGTGACCGAGATTACTTATTCCTGCTGGCTCATTCAGTAGAACATGGATGGTACTTTGAGAGATGGTCGGAAGAAGTTACAGAGTTCGTACGAAAGATTGCAGAGTCCGTGAGCGCAACAAATTCTAATGACCCCTCGGATGCCATCAGCATCCACGGAGCGAGCGTGCGGGAAATTGTACGTTCCATCAAAAATGGAACTGCATTTCCCTATTCTTCTCATGAGTTAACAAACCGAAATCAGCTGCGGCATTGGTTATCGCTAAATTACCGAATCGGAGCGAATCGGAAAGGCGAAGCCACATCCCTGCCTGCGGAATAACGTAAAAAACCAAAAGTATATGACTGAAGCAATTTTATTGAAAGTATGCGCCAAGGCATTTGGCCTACTCATGATTTTAATTTTCCTCATTTATTATTTAACCCTTTAATCATATAATTATATGAAAAGAGTGTATATGTCTGCCCCTTGGAAACGTGTTAGAGAACTTCGCATCGTTATTGCGCAGTATAAAACGCGTCGAAGGCGAATTACCTATTCTTCTATTTGTAGGGAGCCCGTTTGTCGATTTCATCATTCTACTTGTAGAGAATGTCCTTTTAATGTTTAACCATTTAATATTTTTTATTATGTTTCAATGTACAGTTGTAGGCTATCTTGGGGCCGATGCAGAAGCCAAGAACGAGAACGGAAACGAGTTCATCACCTTTCGTGTCGCACACACTGACCGATGGAAAGATGCAAACGGAGTGCAAAAAGAGTCTACCCAATGGATTGACTGCATCATGAGCGGCCATCCTAATGTGTTCGACTACCTAAAGGCTGGAACTTTGGTGTATGTTACCGGACATGCTAGGTTACGCTGTTATTCATCTGCCGCGGCTCGTTCTTTCGTTGCTGGCATTACCATTAGCGTGAGTGTTATCGAGTTACTTGGGGGCTCCAGCGATGCCGTTCCTAAGCGTCTTTATTCTGCTGATGGCCATCAGCATGATGTGCAGAAGTTCTTCTTCACGGATTGCCCTGGTGAGATTCTTACTAATGGTCGTGGTAAGCAGTATGCGGTAGATGACAATGGATGGGTGATGCCGCTCGAGCAGGCACAAGCCCAAATGGCTCAGCAAGACCAGCAGGCGCAAGCACAAGGAGCACAGCAGGGCCAGCAGACGCAGACCCAAGGGCTAGAGTCTAAGCAGTCCAAGAGCAAAAAGTCTACGAAATAAGATTATTCACTATGAATGACCGAGTTTATAAGTTGACTACCATGGTTGCAGAGCGGATTTCCGCTCTGCAATCTGATGGTTATCTCCTAGTAGTGAAGTATGTTCATTCGCGTGGGGGATTTTGGAAATTGCGACATAGAACGAATCGTAATTTGATTACACTTAACGCTTCGTTTGAGCATGATTCAATGACGCAGACATCTAATGGACGTGTTGTGTACTCGGGACCCATACAGCCATAGGAATGAAACGATGTGTGAACATAGATTGGCTTGAAGTTTACGTGCTTGAAGACTTGGGACGTTACCCCTGCGATGCTGAATATTTCCGCAAGCAAGGTTACTTTGTTCGTGAGCGTGAGTACGGCACACGCGTATATAATCAGATGTTTACAATACTTGATGACTACGACCAGCCTGCAATTGAAATCAGACGCGACCCATCATCCTTGCAGGGTCGTGACGGAGGACTATTCCCACCAAACTCATGTCACATTCGACTTTCCAATCGGGCATGTTATCGAAGCAACCCAGTTGCTTACTTGAGAGACTTTCTCGCGCGTCATAATTACACATTCAAAAAAATCTTTCGTCTAGATGTGTGCTTGGACTTTGAGCATTTCGACAAAGGTGATGACCCACAATCCTTCATTCGTAGATACATGAAAGGAGTCTACGCTAAAGTGAATCAAGGCAATATATCCGCTCATGGCACGGAACAATGGAACGGCCGAGAATGGAACTCACTATCATGGGGCAAGCCAAAAAGCATGGTGGGTACCAAATTGTACTGCAAAACGCTGGAGTTAGAGCAGGCCAGCGATAAACCATACATTCGGCAAGCATGGTGGGAGTTCTCGCGTCAGTGCTCACCAGCAGAGCAGGATTGCATATTGATAGATGACCCCATCAACATGACCAAGCGCGGCAAGGATGGCAAGCCTTACAAACCTGCCATATGGAGAGTAGAATTTTCTATCAAGTCATCAGCCCAGCGATGGTTCGTCATTGACCGGGCAGTTCACGGCAGTGGTAAGATAGTCATGCCACACACTCTTTCCCTCTATGACTCCAAGGAGAAACTTTTGAAAGTGTTCGCATCATTGGCAGAGCACTATTTCCATTTCAAGTACTACGACCCCGACACCCGAAAAGACCGATGCAAGGACAAAGTTCTCTTCAACTTTTCACCGCTCGACACCTTCTACAAAGTCGATAGGTTGGCCAGCCACAAGAGCGACTCTAAGCCTTTCCAGCGTCTTTTGACTCTCTTACGGAATTATATGTTAATGCACGTTGCCGCTGGTGACAAAGCAGCCATCGAGCGCGTCATAGATATGATTGAAACTGATATACTTCGCATGATGAAGAATCCGAATACAACTCAAGCAGAAGTGTTGGCATTGCGTCAAGTTATGAAAGAACGTATTGCTGGAATCCGTAATAAGTCAGTTACCCAGCGCATAGCAGAACTGACGGACATCATTAATAACTCACCCGATTTATTCTAACCCAGATGGATACTATTATTCTCATAGTGCTGATTATTGTAGGTGCATGGATGAACTCCAAACTAACCTATAAGGGGCCCAAAGGGGGACGCAAATAGGCGGTACAGTAGTACCGCCGTCCGATTTCCAATCGAAACGTCACCAAAAGCCCGATGGCATCGGCATTTTAGCACAATTTCCCTCACACACGCGCACCCCTATGCGCGCACAAACACCAAACCATTGTACAGTTGACTATGATTTCTACTTCA
>JAFOWI010000121.1 GCA_017425985.1 Bacteroidaceae bacterium
GATTTGACGAAATCCAAATTTGTTAAATTGTGTTAATTAACATCCGTTAACAAATCAACCCTTCATTTTGCTATCTCGCACCCCCGAAAACCCTCGTTTCGCGCAGCGCCGACTTCGTTCGCCAAAACCAAAAGGCCGACTGATTTTGATGCCTAACTCGCTGAATGTTATCTTTGTACCGAGATAGGCGCGCAACAGAAATTTTCGGCTTCGCGCACCGCGGTAACCAAAGTCGGGCGGGATGCGCTTATTTTTCAGTCAGAATGTTCTTAATCTCGCGATAAACGATGTCGCGCGCTCCGGCATTGGAGCTGATGTAGCGACCGGCAGCCGTTCCGGCAGAGCGGAGCAATTCGTCGTAAGTAAGGAGTTTTGTAAGAATCTTGTCAAACTCTGCGGCATCGCTGATTTCGAATGCTCCCTCGCACGCTTTGAGGTCCTGCGCTTCCTTAAACTTACGGTTGTTCGGACCAAAGAGCACAGGGCAACCATATACTGCCGCCTCGGGCACATTGTGGATGCCCACGCCGAAACCTCCACCGATGTAAGCCACCGTTGCGTAGCGATAGATGCTCGATAGCAAGCCGTAGCAGTCGATAATGAGGCAGTCGGCTGCAGCTGCAGCCTCGGGCGTAGCCTGCGAATAGCGCAAGGCGGGACGCTGAAGCTTAGACTGTATCTCGGCGATGTGTGCATCGTTGACCACGTGGGGCGCAATGACGAGCTTGAGATCCTTACGCTGGTTGAAGTAAGGAATAAAGATGTCCTCATCGGGCGCCCATGAAGAGCCGGCAATCAGCACCTTGCTACCCTGAGCGAAAGCCTCAACAATGGGAAGTTCCTTAGCCTGCTTACGGATGTCGAGCACGCGGTCGAAGCGTGTGTCGCCCGTGAGCATAGCGTGGTCAATGCCGATGGACTTGAGCAGGTCGATGGACTCCTGATTCTGCACAAAGAACTTCGTCACACGGCGCAAGCAGCGGGCGTATCCCTTGCCGTACCAACGGAAGAACACCTGGCCGGGACGGAAGATGCTCGACACGCTGTAAACGGGAATGCCTCGCTTGTAGAGTTCGTGGATGTAATTGCGCCAGAACTCGTACTTAATGAGAAACACCATCTTGACGGGCGCGAGTTTAAGGAATCGGCGCACGTTGAGGGGCGTGTCGAAAGGCAGGTAGCACACGATGTCGGCACCGTCGTAGTTCTTACGCACCTCGTAGCCCGAGGGCGAGAAGAATGTGAGCAAAATCTTGTACTCAGGATGCTCGCTTCGGATGCGCTCAATCAAGGGGCGCCCTTGTTCGAACTCTCCCAACGATGCGGCATGAACCCAAACGTAGTCCTGGTTCGTGTCGAATTCCTCGCGCAACTTCTTAAAGGCAGCACGCTGCCCTTTCACCATGGTGCGCACCTTTTTATTAAACAGCGCCGCAATGTTGGCAGCGATGGCATAAAGGTAAATGATGACTGAATACATAAGCAAACCGACTCGCCGCGGCTGAGCGCTGCGGACGTCGTACTTAGGAGTTAATGTATAGCAGGCTTACGGGGCTTTGGCTGACGAAACAACGTCCGCGGCCCACGGTCTGGAGTTTTTAATAAATGAGTGTGTAGCTATGGTTAGGGCAAAACTTCAATCGCCTTTGCGAGGCGGCTGAGGGTTTCTTCCTTTCCGAGGAAAGCAGAGAGTTCGTGCATATCAGGACCCTTGCCTTCGCCCACAAGCGCCACGCGCCATGCGTTCCAGGGCTTCGCTCCCGACTCTTCCACCCACTTATCCACCGCTGCGCGCATGGGTTCGATGCTGAAGTCGGCGAGCGATTCGAGAATCGTGTAGAGCTGCTTCATTTCGTCCTTGGAATTTTCCTTCCAGTTTTTGCGCACGAATTTGTCCTCAAGGTCAAACTGCTGGGGCGCGCGGAAGAAGAAGTCGCAGAGGGGCCAGAGTTCCTTGATGAAGTTAATCTTCTTCATCTTCATCATACCTACCACCTGCGCCACGCGTTCGAGGGGCTCTTCAATGCCGTTTTCGCGAAGGATAGCATCGAGTGTGGGCGCGAGTGTGAGATCGTCCGTCTTCTGAAGATATTCGCGGTTGAACCACTGACCCTTTACATAGTCGAACTTCGCACCGCTCTTAGAACACTTGGCAAGGTCGAAGAGGCGCACCATGTCGTCGAGCGAAAGGATTTCCTGGTCGTCGCCAGGATTCCAGCCGAGGAGAGCGAGGAAATTGACAACAGCTTCGGGAAGGTAACCACTTTCGCGATAACCAGAGCTTACTTCGCCCGTCGCTGCGTGCCATTCCAAGGGGAATACGGGGAATCCGAGGCGGTCGCCGTCGCGCTTTGAAAGCTTACCCTTACCGTCGGGCTTGAGGAGCAAAGGAAGGTGGGCAAATTCGGGCATAGTATCCTCCCAACCGAAAGCCTTGTAGAGCAACACGTGGAGGGGAGCCGAGGGGAGCCATTCTTCGCCACGGATGACGTGAGAGATGAGCATCAGGTGGTCGTCAACGATGTTGGCAAGGTGATATGTGGGAAGTTGGTCGGCACTCTTGTAGAGCACCTTGTCGTCAAGGATAGAAGAGTTGATGACAACGCGTCCGCGGATGAGGTCGTTGACCACAACGTCTTCGCCGGGTTTGATTTTGAAGCGCACCACGTATTGTTCGCCCGCAGCGATGAGGGCTTCAACCTCTTCGGCAGAGAGTGTGAGCGAGTTGCGCATGCCGAGGCGCGTGTTAGCGTCGTACTGGAAGTTTTCTACCGCCTCGCGCTTCGCGTTGAGTTCTTCGGGAGTGTCGAAGGCGATGTAAGCCTTGCCGGCAGCGAGGAGTTCATCAACGTATTTCTTGTAAATATCGCGGCGTTCCGACTGGCGATAAGGTCCGTAGTTACCGCCGTAGCTCACGCCTTCGTCGAACTTAAGGCCGAGCCATTCGAAGGCTTCGATAATGTATTCTTCTGCACCGGGCACGAAGCGGTTGCTGTCGGTGTCCTCAATGCGGAACACGAATTCACCACCATGCTGCTTTGCAAAGAGGTAATTATAGAGCGCTGTGCGCACACCACCAATATGAAGAGGGCCCGTAGGCGAGGGCGCAAAGCGCACACGTACTTTTCTTTCAGACATGAAACAAATAAAAATTAAGATTTAATACTTTTTAACCATGCAAAATTAAGGATTTTTATAAATTCAGCAAAGCAAACAGATATTTTAGTGAAGATGGATTTCACAATCATTGCGGCTTTCGCAAAGAAAACAAATTTCCGACCCACAAAGCAGGCTTCAGCGTTTCACATTTTCCGGCACTTGCACAGCCCACTTGCTGATACTGCTACTAAGTGGCGCAGAAAATTCGTTCTGTAAAAAAAATATCAATTTCTGTAACAGAAATCAGCAAGAAAAGCGTATCTTTGTAGCGAAAAGTAAAACCTTGCCCTTATAGGCGAGGAAGAGCAATGCGCTCCAACTTTCAAATTAGAAATATTCAACCTATTTATCATTTTTATAAACATGGCATTCTTAACAGACGAAAAGCTCGTAATCGTTGGTGCAGCTGGTATGATCGGCTCCAACATGGTTCAGTCAGCCCTCATGATGGGCCTCACTTCTAACATCTGTCTCTTCGACGTGTTCTCACCCGAAGGCGTAGCAGAAGAAATGCGTCAGAGCGGTTTTGACAATGTAAACATCACTGCTACTACTGATGTAAAGGAAGCATTCACAGGTGCTAAGTACATCATCTCTTCAGGTGGTGCTCCCCGTAAGGAAGGTATGACTCGCGAAGACCTTCTCGCTGGTAACTGCAAGATTGCTGAAGAACTCGGTAAGAACATCAAGGCTTACTGCCCCGATGTGAAGCACGTTGTTATCATCTTCAACCCCGCTGACCTCACTGGTCTCGTAACTCTTCTCTACTCAGGTTTGAAGCCCGGACAGGTTACAACTCTCGCTGGTCTTGACACAACTCGTCTTCAGAGCGCTCTCGCTAAGAAGTTCGGCGTAATGCAGAGCGAAATCACTGGTTGCGCAACTTACGGTGGTCACGGCGAACAGATGGCAGTATTCGGTAGCGCAGTAAAGGTTGCTGGCAAGCCCCTTAACGACCTCATCGGTACAGCAGAATTCCCCGCTGAAGAATGGGAACAAATGAAGAAGGACGTAACTCAGGGTGGTGCTGCTATCATCAAGCTCCGCGGTCGTTCATCATTCCAGAGCCCCTCTTACCTTTCTGTAGAAATGATTCGTTCAGTGATGGGTGGCGAAGCATTCCGTTTCCCCGCAGGTACTTATGTAAGCAACGAAAAGTACAACCACATCATGATGGCAATGGACACAGTTCTCGACAAGAACGGTTGCTCATACAAGATGCCCGTTGGTACTGCTGACGAAATCGCTAAGCTCGATGCTTCTTACGAACACCTCTGCAAGATGCGTGACGAACTCGTAACGCTCGGCATCGTTCCCGCAATCTCTGAATGGAGCTCAATCAACCCCAACCTCTAATTTTTAGTTAGAGCATAGCAAACATTACTCCGCCCTGCAAGCAACATGAACTTGCAGGGCGGAGTTTTTTATGTTCTATACTCAACTTTTGCACTCCTAACTATAGCGTTAGACCTCTAAGACTTCCGAGATATGGAAATAGAAATTGGAATTTTAACAGTTTTATGGAAGTAGAAACTCGAAAAAAGCCCGTTTTATGGAAATAGAATTGCTAAAAATTGCCGTTTTATGGAAATAGACGTATCTTTGTAGGGAAAAAGTATGGGATTATGGATATACAAAAGTTACAATCTATAGTAGCAGACCAGCGTGAGGAAATATTAGCGAATGATTATTCTGAGTATTGTTCACGTCCGGAAGAATCTCAGTTGGATCTGAATAGCAATCGTGCACAAGTAGTGATTGGGGTTCGACGAAGTGGCAAATCTACGTTGTGTGAAATGTTCCTCAGGCGAAAGTCTATCGATTTTGCGTATGTAAATTTTGATGATGAGCGTTTGGAAGGACTTCAAATAGATGATTTAGACAATCTGCTTGAAGCCTTATACATGACTTACGGAGATTTTAAGTATTTATTTTTCGATGAAATCCAGAATGTCGCTGGTTGGCCCTTGTTTGTCAACAGATTGTTGCGACAGAAGATTCATCTGTTTATAACAGGGTCAAATTCTAAGTTGCTCAGTAATGAGTTGAGCACCCACTTAACCGGGAGAAACAATAAAGTGGAACTTTATCCATTTACCGTTTGCTTGAGCTGGGGGCCCTTCCCATCATCAATGAAAACGACACCGTTTCCACCGACGAGATCGTCATCGGCGATAACGATACTCTGGCCGCCATCGTGGCCCAGAGCATCCGGGCCGATCTGCTGATTCTTCTGTCAGATATCGACGGACTGTATACCGCAGACCCTCATCTGGATCCCAATGCCAAGCTGATCCCCACC
>JAFOWI010000122.1 GCA_017425985.1 Bacteroidaceae bacterium
ACAGATACATACAACCTTTTCCGATTCGTAAAGGCTCAAGCGCAAAGTTACCAAATTGCGCTGAAAGAAATTGAGGCAGGTAAGAAACAATCCCACTGGATGTGGTACGTCTTTCCACAATTAAAAGGACTAGGACATAGCTCATTCTCTGAATATTATGGCATCAGCGGTATAGCTGAGGCTACTGCTTATCTTAACCATTCTTATTTAGGTGCACATTTGCGCGAAATTACCGAAGCTTTGTTAAAGCACGAAGGAAAATCCGCCGTCGATATTATGGGTGGAACCGACGCTCTAAAACTGCGCTCGTGCATGACGCTATTTGACATCGTTTCGTCCAACGACATATTCCACGATGTTATCGATAGATTCTTCTTTGGCAGAACAGACAACATAACACGCACGAAACTCGCTTAACGGTAGCTTACTGCCCTTTAACGGGACTCGCGCTTATCTGCCAAATTATTAATTTTCTTTTACAAAAAGTAATTTATTTTTTATTAAATGTTTTGTTAAAAAAAACCTCTACATTATTTTTGCAAATTAAATCAGTTTAAAACAAGGGAACATACTATTCGTACATCGTAAAATCAGTGTTTTAATGCTGAATAAAAGTCAGAATAAAATCAAAGGTCTATTAAAATAACAAAAAATCTTAATAATTATGTCGATTAAATTACCTAAAGGCGCAATGAGATGGAGCATCGTGGGCCTTGTTATAATTGCAGGTGCATATTTTGGATATCAAACATTTGTGCCACAAGAGAATGAAGAATTAAGCGCAACTCCCACGAATGTTAGCAAACCCAAGAAAGAATTGGTGGTGCGTTCGATGATTGTTACGCCTCGCGAGTTGACGGATGCCATAACGATTTCAGGTACACTTTTGCCGGAAGAAGAAACAAACTTGGCTTTTGAAACATCAGGAAAGATTACTGAAATATATTTTAAAGAAGGTCAGCGCGTAAGCAAAGGTCAGCTGCTCGCAAAGCTCAACGATGCAACTTTGCAAGCCAACCTTAAGCGTCTGAAAGCGCAGCAACAGCTGACCGAGGACCGTCTGCGCCGTCAGCGCGTACTTCTTGAAAAGGAAGCTGTTAGCCGAGAGGCTTTTCAGGAAGCCGAAGTAGCTTTGATGACCCTTATGGCTGAAATCGAACATGTTGAAGCTCAAATCAAGCAAACAGAACTACGTGCTCCATTCGATGGTACATTAGGTTTACGACAAGTCAGCGTAGGGGAATTTGTCAATACCTCGCAGGCTGTGACAAACATTACAGCAGTCAATCGTTTAAAAATTGAATTTGCCATCCCCGAACGATATGCGAACCAACTCGGCGCCGGAAAAAAACTGACGTTTACCTGCGAAGGCGACAATCTCAAGCGTAGTGCCGAAGTGTATGCCACAGATACGCATGTAGATACGGACACTCGTACACTCAAAGTTCGTGCCATTTATGAAAATCCTTCAGGCACACTCGTACCCGGTAGATATGTGCAGGTGACACTTACAGCACAACATTTTGCTGAAACGCTCGCAGTACCTTCAGAAGCTATCATATCGGAAATGGGTATTGACAAAGTATTTTTATATGACAATGGTGTAGCACGTCCCGTTCAAATACAAAAGGGCTTGCGCACAGCGAGCGATGTACAGGTACTTAGCGGCATCGAAGTGGGTGATACAGTGATTACGAGTGGTACGATGCAATTACGTACAGGCATGAAAGTAAAGCTTTCAAACTAAGCAAAAATAGTTCCTAAAAACCAAGCATTTACTTGTTTGTTATGAATATATCTGAATTAAGCATTCGTCGTCCGGTATTGGCCACAGTAATGACGCTTATCATCATTCTGTTCGGATTGATTGGTTATGTAAGTCTTGGCGTCCGTGAATTTCCGTCGGTTGACAATCCCATTATTTCTGTGTCGTGCTCTTACCCCGGAGCTAATGCCGAAGTCATTGAAAACCAAATCACGGAACCGCTCGAACAAAATATCAATGGTATTCCAGGTATACGCTCGCTGACAAGTGTCAGCCAACAAGGGTCAAGTAGAATTACTGTTGAATTTGAATTAAATGTGGACCTCGAAACTGCCGCGAACGATGTTCGCGACAAAGTTTCGCGTGCGCAACGAAAACTCCCTCGCGACTGCGACCCTCCTACTGTTTCGAAAGCAGATGCCGATGCCAGTCCTATCTTGATGGTAGCGCTTCAGAGCGAAAAGCGTTCGTTGCTTGAACTATCAGAAATAGCAGACCTCACTGTTAAAGAGCAACTTCAAACCATTCACGAAGTAAGTAGTGTTGAAATTTGGGGCGAAAAGAGATATTGTATGCGCCTTTGGCTTGATCCCGTTAAAATGTCGGGTTATGGAATCACGCCTATGGACGTCAAGAATGCGCTCGACAAAGAAAATGTAGAACTTCCCTCGGGTTCGATCGAAGGCGACAAAATCGAACTCGAAATTCGAACTATGGGACAGCTACACACAACAGAAGACTTCAACAACCTTGTCATTAAGGAAGAGCAAGGACGATTGGTAAGATTTTCAGATATCGGTACTGCCGAAATTGGAGCACGCGACCTCAAGAGTTACGCTAAAATGAATGGGGTGCCGATGATTAGTGTTGTAGTAATTCCACAACCAGGCGCGAACCATATAAATATTGCGAACAATGTTTATAAGCGCATGGAGCAAATGAAAAAGGACCTCCCTGAGGATGTTCATTACGATTACGGATTTGACAATACACGATTCATCAGAGCTTCAATCGACGAAGTTAAAAGCACTATTTATGAAGCGTTTATACTTGTAATTCTGATTATATTCCTATTCTTGCGCGACTGGCGTGTGACATTGATTCCTTGTATTGTGATTCCCATTTCGCTTATCGGTACATTCTTTGTAATGTATCTATGCGACTTCACAATTAATGTTTTGTCAATGCTCGCGGTCGTTTTAGCTGTTGGTCTCGTTGTTGATGATGCGATCGTAATGACCGAAAACATCTATAACCGCATAGAGCGAGGCATGAAACCCATTGACGCCGGTATTGAAGGGGCTAAAGAGATTTTCTTTGCAGTAATTTCTACTTCTATCACGCTTTTGGCTGTGTTTTTTCCAATCGTTTTCATGGAAGGAACAACAGGCCGACTGTTCAGAGAATTTAGCTTCGTGATTGCAGGTGCTGTCATAATCAGTACATTCGCTGCTCTGACATTTACGCCCATGTTGGCAACGAAATTACTTAAAAGACGCAAACAGCACAACTGGTTCTATACTCGCACTGAACCATTTTTCGAGTGGATGAACAACATTTACCTACGTACACTCAATGCCTTTTTACGTCGTAGCTACGTAGCTATATTCATTATGATAGTAGCTTGTGGCGTTGCAACATGGTTGTGGAATATAATTCCAGCAGAAATGGCTCCTCTTGAAGACCGTTCTTCAATCAACGTCAGAACCAGCGGGCCAGAAGGTGTGACGTATGAATTCATGCGCGACTATACTGAGGATATCAGAGAATTGGTTGACAGTATTATTCCAGATGCGGCGTACGTAACTACTCGTGTACATTCAGGTTCGGGTTCTCTGCAGATTACGCTCAAAGACTTAGGCGAGCGCGATTATTCACAAATGGAAGTTGCGCAGAAACTTACGCAGGCAGTTCAAAGCAAAACAGACGCTCGAACATTCGTACAACAGCAAAGTACCTTTGGCGGAAGACGTAGCCGAATGCCAATTCAGTATGTGCTTCAAGCTGCAAGTATAGAAAAATTGGAACAGGTGCTTCCATTGTTTATGCAAAAAGTAAATGAAAGTCCATTTTTCCAAATGAGCGATGTTGACCTTAAATTTAGTAAGCCTGAACTTCGTTTGAGTGTCAATCGTGAAAAAGCCAATCTCTTAGGGGTAAATACTCGCGACATTGCGCAAACACTTCAATACGGATTAAGTGGTCAGCGCATGGGCTATTTATATATGAATGGCAAGCAATATGAAATTGTTGGCGAAATTAATCGTCAGCAGCGCAATACCCCCGAAGAGCTGAAAGCTATTTACATTCGCAACGCAGCGGGCCAAATGATTCAAATGGAAAATTTAATCCAGCTTGAAGAAGATATTGCACCTCCTAAATTATATCGCTATAACCGATTTGCCTCTGCCACTATTTCAGCCGGTCTTTCAGAAGGTTATACAATCGGCGAAGGTTTGGACGAAATGGACAGAATTGCGAAAGAAGTTTTGGACGACAGTTTCAGAACAGCCTTATCAGGTGATTCAAAGGAATATCGCGAAAGTAGTTCTTCGTTGCTTTTTGCTTTTGGACTTGCAATCCTCCTGATTTACCTTATTCTTGCAGCTCAGTTTGAAAGTTTCCGAGATCCGCTCATCATTATGCTGACAGTGCCTTTGGCTGTTTTTGGTGCGCTTGTATTCATGCATTTCGGTACGCAAACAATGAATATCTTTTCACAAATCGGCATAATAATGCTCATCGGATTGGTAGCAAAGAATGGTATTCTCATTGTAGAGTTTGCAAATCAAAAGATGGCAGCTGGTGAAAGTATCGCTGAAGCCATCCGTAGTGCAAGCGTTCAGCGCCTAAGACCGATTCTAATGACAGCGACATCAACAATTTTAGGATTGCTGCCCTTGGTATTCGCAACCGCCGAAGGTTCTGCTGGTAGAGTCGCAATGGGAACAGCCGTTGTTGGTGGTATGATTATCTCTACTCTATTGACACTCTACATTGTTCCAGCTATATTTTTATTTATTAAGAAGAAACAATGAGAAATAGCATTACAAACATAAATTCACTCCTCGCTAACTTTGCGAGGAGTGTAATATCGTTTTCGTTGGTTTTAACATTTATTGCTCCATGTGTAGCCCAAACCGACTCTACGACCATTTCGCTTAAAGAATGTTTGGCAAGAGGTCTCAAACACAATTATGATTTACAAATTGTGCGACTCAATCAAGATATTGCTGCAGCTAACGCTACACGTGCTAATTCAGGACAATTACCTACAATATCCGCAACTGCCGGATACAATGCAGATATAAGTTCAACTGAATCACGTAATGGCAATACAAGAACCAGTTCATCAGGTATCCTTGGCCATACATTGAATGCAAGTGTACGTGCAGACTGGACATTATTTGATGGTTTTAAAATGCAGGCAAATTACAAGCGCCTGAAAGAACTCCGTACGCAAAGCGAGATACAGACACGCATCGAACTCGAAGACTTCATTGCATCTGCCGCAACTGCATACTACAACGTTGTGCGCCAATACGTAAGAATGAAAAATATGCGTGCATCATTAGCTCTTTCGCGCGAACGCCTGCGCATCGTTCGTGAACGCTATCATTTAGGAGTAGCTTCGCGATTGGATTTTCGAAGTGCAGAAGTTGATTATAATGCCGACAGCACATTGGTACTGACACAGCACGAATCACTTATCAATGCTATAATCGACCTTCAAGAAATGATGGGAGCAAGCGCAAACTATTATGATGGAAAAGGTTTCTTGATGTTAAATCCAACTGACACAATAATCCCTTTGCTAAAAACAATTAATGTTGATTCTCTTGAGCAAAACATGCTTACTACAAATGCCCGAATCTTGAAAGCCGCTTCGGAAACAAGACTTTCGGACATTGATTATAAAGCTATTGTTAGCCGCGACTATCCGTATTTGAAGTTAGCAGCAGATTATGGATATACACACATTACTCAGGAAACTTTTCCAACAACCAAGCGCGATAATTGGGGTGGCGGTGTTGGGCTGACACTCGGCATGAAATTGTTTGATGGCAATCGAAAAAGAGAGCGCCACAATGCTCAGGCTGAAATAGCAAAAAATGAATTAGCACAGCAAGATTTAGAACTTTCGCTCAAAGCCCAGCTTGAACGCTTATGGAAGTCTTATGTTAACAATCAACTGCTTTTGTCCTTAGCTGAAGAAAATCTCAAAGCTGCCGCAGAACACCACGAAGCAGCTCAAGAACGCTTTATGTTAGGAAATCTTTCCGGTATTGAAATGCGACAAGCAGAACAAAACCTCCTTGATGCCCGTGAACGCTTAGTTGACACCCAATTCAGCACTAAAGCTTGTGAGATTTCTCTGCTAAATATTAGTGGACAAGTAGTAAAATTAACAGAATAATAAAACCAGTTATTCAAAAAAAATTAATTGAAAAACTATTTAAATTAAAAAATCTGTGTGTACTTTTGCGT
>JAFOWI010000123.1 GCA_017425985.1 Bacteroidaceae bacterium
GGAGGTAATTTGAACAACATCGGACCTTGTTTTAACAACCTTTGAGCTTGTTTTTGCCATTTTTGAGCCAAAAAAAAGGAGAAACCGCATGGTTCCTCCCTTGTAGTACAAAGTTACAACAAAATTTGACGAAATCCAAATTTGTTAAAACATGTTAATTAACATCCGTTAACAAATCAACCCTTCATTTTGCTATCTTACACCCCCGAAAACGCCCGTTTCGTGCACCGCCGACTTCGTTCGCCAAAACCAAAAGGCCGACTAATTTTGATGCCTAACTCGCTGAATGTTATCTTTGTACCGAGATAGGTGCGCAACAAAAATTTTCAGGCTGTCTGCGCTCGTTTTGCACAAATCACTTGATGATGCGGTTGCGCTGGTTGTTGGCTTTCTCGGGTTTCGACTTACCGACGCGTTTGCCGGTGGCTTTTTTCTTTGCCCCGGCTTTGGCTTTGTGGGCAAAGGGATTCTTCTTGTTGATCGCCATGGTGTTATTGGTTTTCAACGAGTTCGCCTTGCAGAGTTGCAGAGGATGCAGCCGTGATGCGTACGCGCACGGTTTGGCCTGCGTGGTGGCCTCGTCGGTCGAAGACTACTACCTTGTTTTGTTCCGTTCGTCCGAAGAGTTGTTCGCGTGAGCGCTTCGATGTGCCCTCGATGAGCACGTCGTACTCCTTGCCGATGCAGGCTTGGTTTGCTGCGAGCGAAAGTTCGTTTTGCAGCGCGATGAGTTCTTCGAGTCGGCGTATTTTTGTAGCTTCGTCGATGTCGTCGGGGTAGTGCTTAGAAGCAAATGTGCCCGGGCGTTCGGAGTATTTGAACATGAAGGACGAGTCGTAGGCGCAGATGCGCATGAGTGAGAGCGATTCCTGGTGGTCTTCCTCGGTCTCAGAGCTGTATCCCGCAAAGATGTCGGTTGAGAGTCCGCAGTCGGGGATGATTCGGCGGATTGCCGCTACGCGGTCGAGGTACCATTCGCGCGTGTACTTGCGGTTCATGATTTTGAGCACTCGGTTTGAGCCGCTCTGAACGGGCAGGTGGATGTGGCGACATACGTTGGGCTCTTCAGCAATGACGTGGAGCGTTTCGTCGGACATGTCTTTGGGGTGAGAAGTAGTGAAGCGCACACGCATACCCGGCACCGCGCGCGCCACGCATCGGAGCAATTCGGGGAATGCAATGACTTTGTCGCTATCAGCGCGCTCCCAGCGGTAGGAGTTGACGTTTTGTCCGAGCAGGGTCACTTCCTTGTAGCCACGTGCTTCGAGGTCCTTCACTTCGGTGAGGATGCTCTCGATGTCGCGTGAGCGTTCGCGTCCGCGTGTGTAGGGCACGATGCAGTAGTGGCAGAAGTTGTTGCAGCCACGCATGATGCTCACGAATCCTGAGAGGTGGTTGCCGTGTACGCGTTGAGGCACGACGTCGCGATAGGTCTCCGTGAGCGAGAGTTCTACGTCGATGGCTTTCTCGCCCAGTTCGGCTTGTGCAATCAGGTGGGGGAGCGACAGGTAAGCGTCGGGTCCGGCCACGAGGTCTGCGCCGTGGTCGTTGATAAGTCCTTCCTTCACGCGTTCGGCCATGCAGCCGAGCACTCCGACGATGAGCTTGCGCCCCTTGCGTTTGAGTGCGTTGAGCGCTTCGAGTCGGTGCACGATTTTCTGCTCAGCGTTGTCGCGCACGGAACAGGTGTTGAGGAACACGGCGTCGGCATCTTCGAGCGATTCGCACGTTTCGTAGTCGGCCATCTGCATGATGGATGCCACTACTTCGCTGTCGGCCACGTTCATCTGGCAGCCGTAAGTCTCTATATAAAGTTTCTTCATAAATGCTGTGCTTATATATAAATGAGTCGTTTGATTGGTGTCGTGGAGGTGCTGATTGAGGGTTCGTTTGCTTAAACCTTTCAGAATCTGCTGCAAAATTAGTAAAAAATTGTAACTTTGCCGACCCTTTAACTTTTGTTAGATTTTTTTCTATGCGTAAACTTACTATTGAGGAGATGGGCCGTATGGACGTTCAGAGCTTCAAGGCGGCTGAGAAACTCCCCCTTATCGTAGTGCTCGACAACGTACGTAGCCTGCACAACGTAGGTAGCGTCTTTCGCACCGCCGATGCTTTCCGCCTTGAGGCGATATATCTTTGCGGTATTACGGCTTGTCCGCCCTCGGCCGAGATTCATAAGACGGCGCTTGGCGCTGAGGATAGCGTGGAGTGGCACTACGCTGCGGATACGTGCGACGTAGTGCGTAGTCTGAAGGAGCAGGGCGTTGTGGTCTTTGCCGTTGAGCAGGTGGAGGGTAGCGTGTTGCTCCCCGACCTTGAGCTCGACCCCTCGCAACGCTATGCCGTGGTGATGGGCAACGAGGTGAAGGGCGTGCAGCAGGCTGTTGTTGACCTTGCCGACTATGCGCTCGAAATTCCGCAGTATGGCACGAAGCATTCTCTCAACGTGTCGGTCACGGCAGGCATCGTGATGTGGGAATTCCTGAAGCGTCTGCCAATCGCATAGGGTGAAGTGTGTTCACACTTGCGCCGAAACGCTCGTTTTTAGTCTCAATTTTAGCAAATTACCACCCTACTGTTTATTTAAATTAACAAATTATAGCCGGTAATGGGTTGACATTTAGAAAAAACTCGTATATTTGCACGTTGAAAATTGTCACATTATGCCAAAGCGTGGCTTTTTTGCGGCAGTTTCGATTCGAAATTAACAAATATAATTATTATAAACACAATGCAAAACAAAGGATTTGTAAAAACTATCGCAGTGTTGCTGACCTTGATTTGCTGCTTCTACTTCTCGTTCTCGTTCGTAACGAGTCACTACAACAAGAAGGCTGCAGAAATCACAGCTACACAGGGCGTTGATGCAGGCGCTGCTTACCTCGACTCTATGCGCAGCGAAAAGGTTTACCTCAACTGGAAGACCTTGAAGGAATGTGAGGAAATGCAGATTGGCCTCGGTCTCGATTTGAAGGGTGGTATGAATGTCATCCTCGAAGTGAGTGTACCCGATGTTGTTAAGAACCTTGCAGGCGAAGAAAACGCTAAGGACGCAGACCTTCTTCAGGCAGTTGCTGAAGCTCAGGAAGGAGCAAAGAAGGGTAAGGGCGACTTTGTAGAACTCTTCGTGAAGGCTTATCAGAACATCAAGGGCGAAAATAAGTTAGGTGGTATCTTTGCTACAAAGCTCAAGGAAAAGGGCATCACTTATACTTCAACAGACGCTCAGGTAGAAAAGGTGATCAACGAAGAAGTTGACGCTGCTGTGGCTAACTCTAACGAAGTTGTACGCTCACGTATCGACCGCTTCGGTGTGGCTCAGCCCAACATCCAAATCCTTCGCGGTAAGGGCCAGGTAGGTCAAATCATGGTCGAAATGCCCGGTATCAAGGAACCCGAACGCGTGCGCAACCTCCTCCAGGGTAGTGCAAACCTCGAATTCTGGGAAACTTACAACAACGACGAACTCCAGTCAGCGCTCGCAACTGTTGCGCAGATTGAAGTGATGCTCGACACTGTTCCTACTACACTCTACCAGCACCTCCAGCCCACAGGCTATGCACAGAGCTGCATCCTCGGCTATGCGCGTGCTACCGACACAGTGATTGTAAACAAGGTGTTCGCAACAGAAAAGGCAAAGGCTGCCCTTCCTAAGAGCATCCACCTTGCATGGTCTGTGAAGCCCGAATCAGGTAACTTCTTTGCACTCTATGCTTTGAAGGCTAACAATGGCGAACCCGCTTTGGCTGGCGACATCATTGCCGACGCTAAGGACGACTTCGACCAGTACCACCGCCCCATCGTGTCAATGACGATGACAACTCAGGGCGGTCGCGAATGGGCTACTATCACTCGCAAGAACCTCAAGCGTGAAGTTGCTATCGTTCTCGATGGCTATGTATATTCAGCACCCGTTATCCAGAGCGAAATCAATGGTGGTATCTCTCAAATCTCAGGTAACTTCACTACTGACGACACTCGCGACCTCGCTAACGTGTTGAAGAGTGGTAAGATGCCCGCTCCCACTAAGATTGTTCAGGAAGAAACTGTTGGTCCTTCACTCGGTGAAGCGTCTATCGTTGCAGGTTTCACAGCTTGTGTGTTTGCAATCGTAGTGCTCATGATCTTCATGTGCCTCTACTACGGTGTAATCCCCGGTATGGTTGCTAACTGCGCATTGCTCCTCAACTTCTTCTTCACATTCGGTGTGCTCGTGTCGTTCCAGGCTGCGCTTACAATGAGTGGTATTGCCGGTCTCGTGCTTTCACTCGGTATGGCAGTCGATGCCAACGTGTTGATTTACGAACGTACGAAGGAAGAGCTCCGCGCAGGCAAGAATATCAAGGAAGCGCTCGCAGCCGGTTACAGCAACGCTTTCTCTGCTATCTTCGACTCTAACTTGACTTCAATCATCACAGCGATTATCCTCTACAACTTCGGTACAGGACCCATCCGCGGCTTTGCTCTCACATTGGGTATCGGTATCTGTGCAAGCTTCTTTACAGCTGTGTGGATGACTCGTATGGCTTACGAACACTTCCATGCTCGCGACAAGTGGTTGGGTCTTACTTTCTCAACACCTCTTTCAAAGGGTTTCCTTGATAATATTCACATCAAGTTTGTTCAGAAGGCTAAGAACTCATTCGTAGTGTTTGGCGTTGCAGCTGCAATCTGCTTAGGTTTTATCTTGACGCGTAGCCTTGCATGGGGCATCGACTTCACCGGAGGTCGTAACTATGTCATTGAACTCGAAGACAAGAACGTAACACCCGAACAGGTACGCGACGCTGTTGCTGCAAAGATTGGTGCACTCGACCCCAATGCTTCAGTAAGCGTCATCTCTATCGTTACAACTGACAACAAGGCAGTACGCGTAACAACTAACTACCTCATCGATTCAGAAGCTGACAATGCAGACGGACAGGTAGAACTCACAGTTTACGAAGCGCTCCACGGTGCAGGCCTTGTTCAGGCAGACTTCGAAACATTCAAGGATCGCGAAAACCGCGCAGGCGGCTCTATCATCTCAGCTCA
>JAFOWI010000124.1 GCA_017425985.1 Bacteroidaceae bacterium
AGATTAGATTCAATAAATAACGCCAAATTCTATGTTAATAAATAAAGACAAGAAAGACGTGAAAAATTGTTAACACCAGAATATCTTGCAAATTGGATTGGGGCAAGTTTCTTTACAAAAGATAATATAGAAAAGGATTTTGATGTTTATCCTATGGCTTATTCTGGTGGAAAAGTGTTTTACGATTTCCCACAATGTCCTATTACGATGGAATTTGCTGATCAGTCTCAAGTGTGTATTTATGTCAGTTTTCGACTTTTTGGAGCAGACGGATATAAGTTTCGTGCCAAGCTTCTTGACTATGGATATAAACTGAAATCTAAATCTAATTCATTAGTTGCAGAAAACAACTTTGAAAGTATGACAAATGGGAAGGTGTCTATTTATAAGTATGCCCTTAAAAACGGTGGATATTCTGTTTGTAAAATCACAGAAGGACAGGCTTTTATGTTTGAGTTTTATAGATCAAATCATTAGTGTTATCATTTTCCGATATATATACTGCTTTTGGTATATTTACCTAGAGTTTGCAATGTAAGAAGTAGACAATATAAAGGGAGCATCGTAAATAGTGCGTCCTTTATAGTATGTCCAAATTACATCCATTTAAAATAACCGAATTTTTTGAATTTAGGAACAGGAGGAATTTAACTGACAAACTCCAGTTGAAGGAAATTTATAGGCATTACTTATTTCTTAACATTTAAGGTGTGTGTATTACCCATAGCCCAATTAATCGTATCTTTGTCCAATCAAACAAAAATCCCTTTAATATGAAAAACACAACACTTGGAATATTGACGCTGGCGGCGCTCTCGGAACCGATGGTGGCGCAGGAGCGTGTGGACGTGGAACCTTACTTGAAGATGCGCCCGAATGTGGTGATGATTTATGCCGATGACTTGGGCTTTGGCGACTTGGAATGCTATGGCGCTAAGGGTGTGCGAACGCCGAATGTGAACCGCTTGTCGGAAAATGGTGTGCGCTTTACGAATGCTCATGCCGTGGCGGCTACGAGTACGCCTTCGCGCTATTCCTTGCTCACGGGGCAATATCCCTGGCGCAAGGCGGGTACGGACGTGGCGGCGGGCAATGCGGGCATGATTATTGCGCCCGAGCAGATGACCGTTGCCGACGTATTTAAAGAGGCGGGCTATCGCACGGCGGCTTTTGGTAAGTGGCACCTCGGACTTGGTGCGGAAACGGGGAAGCAAGATTGGAATGCACCCATTACGCCAGCCTTGGCGGACATCGGGTTTGACTATTCGTACATCATGGCGGCTACGGCGGACCGTGTGCCTTGTGTGTTTATCGAGAATGGGGAGGTTGCGAATTATGACCCCTCGGCACCCATCTACGTGAATTATAACAAGAACTTTGAGGGCGAACCTACCGGGGCGAGCAATCCCGAATTGTGCTATAACTTAAAGTCGAGCCACGGGCACGACCAATCTATCGTGAACGGCATTGGGCGCATTGGCTACATGAAGGGTGGCGGTAAGGCGCTTTGGAAGGACGAGAACATTGCGGATAGCATTACGGTGCACGCCGTGGACTTCATCAAGGAAAACCGCGAGGCGCCCTTCTTCATGTACTTTGCTACGAACGACGTTCATGTGCCCCGCTTCCCCCACCCTCGTTTCCGCGGACAGAGCGAAATGGGTTTGCGTGGCGATGCCATCGTGCAATTTGACTGGAGCGTAGGCGAGATTGTGCGTGCGCTCGAAGAGCAGGGTTTGCTTGAAAATACGGTGATTATCCTCACGAGCGATAATGGTCCCGTGCTTGACGATGGTTATGTAGATCAGGCGGAGGAACTCGTGGGCGAACATAGTCCTACGGGCGGATTGCGAGGCGGAAAGTATAGCGCCTATGAGGGTGGCACACGCGTGCCGTTCATCGTGCATTGGCCCGCCGTAATTAAGGAGCAGGCGGTGAAGCATGCACTCGTTTCGCAAATCGACTTCCTCGACGTGATGGCGCGCATAGCGGGCGTGGGCAATGGTGAAGCACGCTCAACGGACGGTATGCCAGGCGAAGTGGCTACTTGGTTTGGCAATGACGAAAAGGGACGCGCGTTTGCCATGGGCATGGCGCAAAATCACACCCTCACGCTTCGCACAGAAAGTTGGAAGTTTATCGAACCCAAGGGCGGTGCGGCAATGATTCCTTGGGGACCAAAGATTGAAACAGGGTATTCAACCACGCCACAACTCTTCAAACAGGTCAACGGCACCTTTGATGAAACCCACAACGTGGCGCCCGAACACCCCGCCATCGTGGAGCAATTATCCACTCTGCTTGAGCAGATTCGCCGTGGAAATTTTCAATAATCAGCATTATTCCTATTGCGAAACGTAGGAAAGGCTAAAATAAAAAAAGCAAGCGATGCCAATTTTGTGGGTCGCTTGCTTTTTGTTAAATATCAGGTGTCGGCGTTGTAAGTTTTTTAGAGTTTACAAAAACGCCGAGGGTGGGGCGCATTATTGCTTTACGAAGTTGAAGCTCTTGAAGTAAGCCTTGACTTCGGCGCCGCTTGTGTTCGTTACGCGAATCTTCGATGCGCGGATGCCAGAGAGTTCGCCACCGGTGTGGATGACCGTGTCGTCAGCCGAATAGTGGAGGAGGCTCACCTTGCGCCATTGACCATCGGCGGTGTAGAGTTCGAGCGTAAAGTGCTTAGCAACGTCCTTCACACCGAAGTTGAAGTCCATGCCCTGCATCGTCACGGGGCGGTCGATGTTGATAGTGAACGCATCGCCGGGTGCCCATGTTACGACTTCGAGGATTCCGTTGACGCTAACGTTGTTGCCCTGTGCGCGTACGGTTTGTTGTGCGATCTGCTTCACGTCGGTAGTGATGCTGAAGGGCTGGTATTCGCATACGGGGTCGTAGTTAGTGCCGTGTGCCTTGTTGTAGGCTTCGACCGTATTGGCAAACACCTTGTTGAGCGTAGGTACGAGTACGAGCGAACCCACCTTGATTCCGGGCTGGAGAGGATGGAGTACGTTCTTGTCGTTAGCCAATTCGTAGAGTTGTGCCTGGATAGAAACGGCTTCCTTGTAGATGTTGTCGAAGTTGTCGAAACGGTTGCCCACCTTGCTAAAGTCGCTAATGGCCGCTCCGCATACGTTGAGACCGAATTGAGCGAGGAGTTTGCCATAGAGCAACCAGGGCTTCATCTCGATGAGGAGTGCGGGGTTCGACTTGTCGCCAAGCAGGATGTTGGTAGCCATTTCGAGCTCCATACACTTGGCATAGAGCGATACGAGTGCACCCTTGTCGCCCTTGATAGCGGCGGCGGCGATGGGCTTGAGTTCGCGGCTTTCGTCGCGTCGGAATCCGTGGCCGTTAGGTCCGAGGTCTTCGTTGTACGATGCCCAAATCTTGAGCGCTTCGGCATTGTGTGGCATGAGGTCCTTGATGGCCTTGTCCCATGACGACATGTAGTCGTAGGCTTCCATGTTCCATGTGTAGTCGGCAATGCTATAGAGCGAAATCTTAGATGCTTCGGCGTGCTCCATGGGGTTGCTTACGAAGCCCGAGAGGTCGTCGGCAATGTCGAGTCCGTTTCCATAGGTAGGACCGAGGAGGATGTGGTCGCGCACGAAGTCGCTAACGGGGAAGTTGAGCCAGATGTAGCCCTTGCGCTGAATGCGTTCGTTGATCCATTCCATTGAGGGCTTGTCGATCGTGTGAACCACGGTGTTGCCCGTCCACATGATGTTTACCGACTTGTCCATGTCGTTTCCGAGCGTGCGGAGGTAGCCCTTTTCTTCGTTTGCCCATGAGCGGTTGTACTCCGTGGGACACATTACGAGGGGAGCAACGTCGCCCTTGGCGAGCACAAAGTTCTGGTTGATGTAGTTGAGCAATGCTGCCTGCTTGTCGGCCTTAGTGCCTTCGCCCCAAATGTCGTCGAAGAATACGGCGAACGAGCGGATGCCGAGCTGGTACATTACTTCGAGCTTATTCATCATGGCGTCGCGGTCGGCGTCCGTCCACTTGATGTCCACACCGGGGTGGATAGCCCAATAGAAGTTCACGCCGTTCTTCTTAGCTGATTCCAAAAGAATCTGGAGCTTCTTGGCTTCGGCTTCGGGGTAGGGTTCGCGCCACTTGTCGCGGTGGTAGGGGTCGTCCTTAGGTCCGTAGATATAGACGTTCATCTTGTTGCGGCCGTAGAACTCGAATTGCGAAAGGCGGTCTTCCTGGCTCCAGGGCGTGCCGTAGAAACCTTCAACCACACCGCGGAATGCTACGTCGGGGAAGTCGGTGATTTCGCAAAGCTCGAGCTTACCTTCGCGCATCATGGCGAGGAGCGATTGCACACCGTAGAAGGCTCCGCGTTCGTCGTAAGCCGCGATGACGATTTCCTTGTCGGTCACCTTGAGGTAGTAGCCTTCAGCCTTTGCGGGGATGAGTTTTTTGTATTTCTTAACTACCTTTTGATTGCCAAAACCGATGGTGAGCTGGAAAGCTTTTTTATCGACAACGACTTCGGGGCTTGCCGTAGCAAGCGCGTCGAGCACGTAGGATGCGTCGTAGCCCTTTTCCTTAACGATGTTCCATGCGGCAGGAACTTCGACGATAGTACCCACGTTAGCCACTTGTTGAGGAACGGGGTTGATGTTGCTCACTTGGGCAGATGCTCCGCAAACGCCGAGGCATAAGAGCGAGGCGAGAATGAGTTTTTTGTTCATAACTATTTGATATTAAAAAAATGTCAGGATGCTCAAGATTCCTTGGAATTTCTTTTCTAGATACTCTAGATGCTCTAGATGTTCTAGATTTTCTAGAAATTCAAGGTCTTCGTTTATCAAAAAAAGATTACTTCTTAGGCGTGCGTTCGAGCGTTGTGAGTACGAATTGCCAGTACTTTTCTACGCTGGGGATGTAGCAACGTTCGTTGGGCGTGTGGGGCGAGCGCATCGTGGGACCGAAGCTCACCATGTCCATCTTGGGATACTTCGCGCCGATGACGCCGCATTCCAAACCTGCGTGGATGACCTGCACCTTGCTTTCGGCACCGAAGAGTTCCTTGTAAACGTCCTTCATGAGCGCTACGATTTCGCTTTCGGGATTGGGTTGCCATGCGGGATAAGCACCGTCGAGCTCAATCTTCATGCCGGCCATAGAGAATACGCTTTCGAGCGTTTCAGAGCAGCAATCGCGCATGCTATCGCGCGAAGAGCGAACGAGCACCTTGAACATCGCCTTTCCGCCTCCGATTTCAACAATGGCGAGGTTTGAAGATGTTTCTACGATGCTGGGCACTTCGGGGATGAAGCGCATCACGCCATTGTGGCAAGCGCAAAGGGCATTGACGAGGTTGTCCTGAATTTCTTCGGGTACGAGTGTTTTGGGGAGCGCCGTGTCCGCAATGTCGAGTGTCAAAGCTTTTTCTACAAAGCCGTATTCGCCCTTGAACGTTTCGCGCCATTCTTCAACAACTTCCTTGAGCGCCGCTACGTTTTCGGAAGGGATGGTGAGCACTACGTCGCAATCGCGAGGAATGGCGTTGCGCATATTGCCGCCCTGCCATGATGCGAGGCGCGCTTCGAAGTTAGCGATAGCGTCTTGCACGAGGCGTGCCATCATCTTGTTGGCATTGCCACGGCCTTCGTTGATTTCAAGACCAGAGTGTCCGCCGAGCAAGTTGTGGATGCCGATGGTTACGGCAACATCGCCGGCGGGAACTTCGTCTTCCTGGTATTCGAGCGAAGCTGTAAGGTTGATGCCGCCAGCCGAACCAATCATGAATTCGCCGAATGTTTCGTTGTCAAGGTTGAGCAGGATTTCGCCCTTGAGGAGGTCAGCTGACATATTGTTCACACCGCCCATTGTTGACTCTTCGTCGGCTGTGATGAAACCTTCGAGCGGACCGTGCTTGAGGGTGTTGTCTTCCATAATCGCCATGATGGTAGCTACCGCCATGCCGTCGTCGGCTCCAAGCGTTGTGTTCTTTGCCTTTACCCACTCTCCGTCAATCCATGTTTCGATGGGGTCGGTTTCAAAGTTGTGGGGAGATTCGGGCGTCTTCTGAGGCACCATGTCCATGTGGCCCTGGAGGGTGACAATCTTGCAATCTTCCATGCCGGGAGTTGCGGGCTTATACATGATTACGTTGCCCGCATCGTCGAGCTTAGCTTCAATGCCTTTTTCCTTAGCCCAATCGAGGAGGAATTTTTGGATTTTTTCAAGATGTCCGCTTGGGCGGGGAACTTGTGTGAGTAAATAGAAATTTTCCCAAATAGCCTTGGGTTGAAGGTTTCTGATTTCTGACATAGTTTATAAGTTTATATATTATTATATGAGGTTTTGAGAATAGAGTACAGAGAACAGAGTACAACTACCTTGCGGAAAATATGCAAGCAAGCGATCGAGTCAAACCAACTTGTTTACTAATCTCTCGTTTACTCTTTAATCGTTTCGTGTTCGTGCGGGAGTGCGTGTAAGGTCCCAACTTCCCCACATTCCTAATACAACGACGAGCATTGTTTGGAGCGTATGAACTACCAATGCGAAGATGATGGCAGAGTTTTCGGCTACACCATAAAGGACGAGCATTGTTTTCACGGCAAAGTGCCAAGAGCCTGCACCATTGGGCGTCGGAACCAACACGGCAAACGAGCCGATGCTGAAAATCAGCAATGCCGCAAGTGGGTCGATTGACGAGGTAAACTCGAAGCAGAAAAACGTGAGGTAGAAGTGAAGGAAATATGCAACCCAAATGCCTACGGAGTAAAACCAATAGAGTAGGGGCGACTCAACGTGGCGTAGCGAGCTGATACCTTTCCAAAGATTCAGGATGTGTTCGCGCCCCTTGCTAAACATTTTGTATCTTAGAATTAAACCGGTGCATGTGGCAATGGCTAAGCAGACACAGATAAATGTTACGATATAACCTTTGTTCGTAAAACGCGATAAAATTTCGTTAAAATCAAACCCCGTTTCCTGGGCAAATTGCATAAACGTAGGGAGCTGGCTCAGTAGCGCTATAGCCGTAATAAGCATCATGAGTGTTGAGTCAACAATGCGTTCGGATACAACCGTACCTACTGCTTTCGTGAAGCTAATTCCTTCTTTTTTCTTTAAAGTGCCACAACGGGTAACTTCGCCGATACGCGGAACGATGAGGCTTGCCGCGTAGGAAAGGAAAATGGCATTTATGCAAGTTCGGTTGCTGACATCTTCACCCATAGGTTTGAGCGTCATGCGCCATCGCAAGGCTCTAAACACTTGCGGTACAATACCGAATACCATTGAGATAGCCATCCATCCCCAATGCATTTCGTTTTGCAAAGTGAAGAGAAAATCATTCCAATCCGTGTCGCGATACATCCACCACAAAATGCCGCCACCAAATAGCAACGGAAAAAACATCTTCAAGATATTGCGCAGAATGTGCTCCAAAATTCTAAGTTTTTATATAATTTTGCAAATAGATTTTACAAAATTAGGAAAAACTAACGATATGAAACTTGTACGCCCTAAAAAATTTCTTGGTCAGCACTTTTTAAAGGACCAAAATGTGGCTAAAGCTATCGCCGACACGGTCGATGCGTGTCCAAATATCCCTGTTTTGGAGGTAGGACCCGGCATGGGAGTGCTTACGCAATATTTGTTGCCCAAGGAGCGAGTTGTGAAGGTGGTGGAAATTGATTTTGAGAGTGTGGCATACTTGCGCGAAAACTTTCAGGGTCTTGAAGAGAACATCATTGAGGACGACTTTTTGAAGATGCACCTTGAAAATACTTTCGGCGGCAATCCCTTTGTGCTTACGGGCAACTATCCCTATAACATCAGTAGTCAGATTTTCTTCAAGATGCTCGATTATCGCCATCTAATCCCATGTTGTACGGGCATGATTCAGAAAGAAGTGGCGGAGCGATTGGCGGCAAAGCCCGGATGCAAGGACTATGGCATATTGAGCGTGCTGGTTCAGTTGTGGTACGATGTGGAATATCTTTTCACCGTTGAGCCGGGCGTTTTTAATCCGCCACCAAAGGTGAAGAGTGCCGTAGTGCGCATGATGCGCAACGATAAAGAAGATTGCGGTTGCGATGAGCGTTTGCTCAAACGCTTGGTAAAGACTACTTTCAACCAGCGCCGAAAGATGATGCGTGGGTCTATCAAGCCGCTCCTCGCACAACTTGATAATGAGCGCGGTGTGCAATGCGACCACGCCGAATTCCTTAGTCAACCAGTGCTTACAAAACGTCCGGAGCAACTCTCCGTTCAGGATTTTATCGACCTCACAAATACGTTGGCGAAATATTACGCAAGATAACGGCCGTTCATTTGAAGAAGAGAAAATGAGGCGCAGGGAACATTATCCGGATTTTCGGGCGATCCAACATAACGACAATCCGAAAAAAATGAATTTTTAACTTAAATTCGTGATGCGCTCCCACTTTTTTAACTTAAATTTGCAGCCCTAAGACTAATATTTAAACAAACTACATGGAAACTAATATCTATACCTACGATGAAGCGTTCAAGGCCTCGCTCGAATATTTTGCGGGCGATGAACTTGCGGCGCGTGTGTGGGTGAATAAGTACGCTCTGAAAAATAGCAACGGCGAGATATTCGAGCAATCGCCAGCCGACATGCATTGGCGTCTGGCTAACGAGATTGCGCGTATTGAGCAGAAATACCCTAATCCGACTTCGGCCGAAGATATCTTCAAGTTGCTCGACCATTTTCGTTACATCATACCTGCGGGAAGCCCGATGATGGGTATTGGCAATCCTCATCAGGTGGCCTCTCTGAGCAATTGTTTTGTGATTGGTGTTGAAGGCGACGCCGACTCTTATGGAGCCATCATGAAGGAGGACGAAGAGCAGGTTCAGCTCATGAAGCGCCGTGGCGGAGTAGGCCACGACCTTTCAAAATTGCGCCCCAAGGGTGCTCCTGTCAAGAATTCCGCGCTGACTTCCACGGGGATTGTTCCTTTCATGGAGCGTTTCAGCAATTCAACGCGCGAAGTGGCGCAGGATGGTCGTCGTGGTGCGCTTATGCTCTCCGTAAGCATCAAGCACCCCGAAGCCGAAGCTTTTGTTGATGCAAAAATGACGCAAGGCAAGGTGACGGGCGCAAATGTCAGCGTGCGTGTGGATGACGAATTCATGCGTTGCGCCTTGGAGCAGAAACCTTACGTGCAACAATATCCCATTGATGCCGAAAATCCCCTTATCCAGCAACGCATTGATGCTTCGGCACTTTGGCAAAAGATTGTGCACAATGCTTGGCGTAGTGCCGAGCCCGGCGTGCTCTTCTGGGACACCATCATTCGCGAAAGCATCCCCGATTGCTATGCCGACTTAGGGTTCCGAACCGTATCGACAAACCCTTGTGGCGAAATTCCGCTTTGTCCTTACGACTCTTGCCGATTGCTCGCCGTCAATTTGTATAGCTACGTGCAAAATCCTTTCACCAAGGATGCTTACTTTGACTTCGACCTCTTCCGCTCGCATGTTCGCATGGCGCAACGCATTATGGACGACATCATCGACCTCGAACTCGAGATGATCGACCGCATACTCACGAAGGTGGAATCCGACCCCCAAACTACGGAAGTGAAGGCTACGGAAGTAAACCTTTGGAAGAAAATCCAGCACATGGCAGAGGCCGGACGCCGCACAGGTGTGGGCATTACGGCCGAAGGCGATATGCTCGCCGCTCTCGGACTCCGCTATGGCACGCAGGAGGCAACGGACTTTGCCGTCGAAGTGCAACGCACATTGGCGGTGCAGGCCTACAAATCGTCGGTTGAAATGGCGCGCGAACGCGGAGCCTTCCTTGTGTTCGACTCTGCGCGCGAATGCGAAAATCCCTTTATCAAGCGCTTGCGCGAAGCCGATGAGCAACTCTACAACGATATGTTGCAATATGGTCGTCGAAACATTGCCTGCCTCACGATAGCGCCAACGGGCACAACGAGCCTTATGACGCAGACCACGAGTGGCATCGAACCCGTGTTCCTCCCCATGTACAAGCGTCGTCGTAAGGTGAACCCCAACGATGTGGAGGTGCGTGTGGACTTCGTGGACGAAACGGGCGATAGCTTTGAAGAATACATTGTATATCATCCCAAGTTCCTCACATGGATGAAAATCAACGGTCACGACACGTCGAAGCACTATACGCAGGCTGAGATGGAAGAACTCGTGGCACAATCGCCCTACTACAAAGCTACGGCCGCCGACGTCGATTGGTTGATGAAGGTGCGCATGCAGGGCGCTATTCAGAAGTGGGTGGACCATAGCATTTCTGTAACCGTCAACCTCCCTGCCGATGTGAGCGAAGAGCTCGTTGGCGAACTTTATGTCGAAGCCTGGAAGTGTGGTTGCAAGGGATGTACGATTTATCGCGATGGTAGCCGTGCCGGTGTGCTCGTCAATGTTGATGCTTCGAAGAAGTCTAAGAAGGAAGCAACCTCTGTAGGCGGAGTGCCCCAGGTAACAGAAGTGCGCCCCGAAGTGTTGAAGTGCGACGTCGTTCGCTTCCAGAACAAGCGCGAGAAGTGGGTGGCTTTCGTAGGCCTCCTCGATGGCTATCCCTATGAAATTTTCACCGGATTGATGGACGACGAAGAGGGCATCATGCTTCCGAAGAATGTGACGGAGGGCACCATTATCAAATGTCAGAACCCTGATGGCACAAAGCGCTACGACTTCCAGTTCCAGAATAAGCGCGGCTATAAGATAACCGTGGAAGGACTTTCTGAAAAGTTCGACAAGGAATACTGGAACTACGCCAAACTCATTTCGGGTGTGCTCCGCTATCGCATGCCGATTGTCAATGTCGTAAAACTCATCGACCAGTTGCAACTCGACTCCGAAAGCATCAACACCTGGAAAAACGGTGTGACGCGAGCGCTCAAGAAGTACATTTCCGACGGCACAGAAGCCGCAGGTCAGGTGTGCCCGAATTGTGGCCACGAAACTTTGGTTTATCAGGAAGGTTGCCTCATTTGCAAGAATTGCGGTTCGAGCCGTTGCGGATAAATCGGGGAGAGAGCGAAAGCATTATGATAATGACAATCCATCTCCAGCAACTCCGCTTCTACGCTTACCATGGAGCATTGCAACAAGAGCGCATCGTTGGTGGCGAATATGTGGTGGATCTCCATCTTACGGTCGATGTGGACGCCTCCGCTTATGCGTCCGACAATCTTGAAGGCACCGTTAATTATGCCGAGGTGTACGACAGGGTGGCTACCGAAATGAAGATTCCCTCCTCATTGCTCGAACACGTAGCTCATCGCATCGCATCGCGCCTATTAAAGGATTTTCCCCGTGTGCTCAAGGCCGACGTCACGATATGCAAGCTGAATCCCCCGATGGGAGCAGCCTCGTGCGGAGCTGGTGTGCGCCTCGTTTTGCCGCAAATTTAATTTAAAAAAGTAGACGAGTTATTAGGTACGAGTAGACGAGATGGTTTGACTCGATTGCTTGCATACATTTCGCAAGGTAGTTGTACTCTGTTCTCTGTACTCTAAATACACCTCATAACCTAAGAATAGTAAACGAGTTGATAGGTACGAGTAGACGAGTTGGTTTGATTCGATTGCTTGCATACATTCCGCAAGGTATTTGTACTCTGTACTCTGTTCTCTGTACTCTAAATACACCTCACAACCTTATAACCTCAAAAAAGTATGAGTTATCTCATTCGTCCTACATATTACAAAGCCGTTCTCAACAAAAACGAAACCGAGCAGGGCATCAAGGTCATTAAGGATTTCTTCCAGGAAAACCTTGCTACGGCGCTCTGCTTGCGCCGTGTCACAGGACCGCTCTTCGTGCTTCGCGGCTTGGGCATCAACGATGACCTGAGCGGACGCGAGCGTCCCGTGTGTTTCCCCGTAAAGGACCTTGCCGACGCACCCGCCGAAGTGGTTCATTCGCTTGCAAAGTGGAAGCGCC